>JANPFX010000019.1:0-48400 GCA_031423635.1 Acidimicrobiia bacterium
ATCGACCTGTCGGCCCGGTGGGCGGCCGACCGACCGCTCGATCTTGTCGCGAATGTTGCCTTTGCCCATCCGGCGTTGAAGACCGGCCTTTCGCTGGTGCACGGCGACGCGGGCTTTCACAACACACTCTGGGACGAGGGACGACTGGTCGGCCTGATCGACTGGGAGTTCGCCGGCCACGGCAACCCGCTGGCCGATGCGGCGTGGATCTGGTGGTCGCTCACCTTCCGGCGCGCGCCCGAAGGTGTTTGGGACTCCTTTGTCGACGGCTACCGGTCAGATCGGCTGGCGATGCTCGGGTGGTCACCTGAGGCAGTTCTCGCCCTCGTACGCGCGCAGATGTTCTCGCTCCTGGCCAGGACGCGGGAGGGGTCGGGGGCACAGAAGGAATGGCGACGCCGGCTCGACGCGCTCGGACTGCTCCAGGTCCCCGAACTCTCCTGACCGACGGTCGGACGGTTGACGCCGCCCGACGGCCCATCCCTACTTCGTGCCGACGCCCTCGAGGAGCTTCCGGGCGATGACCTTCAGGCAGAGCGTTTCGTCGGCCCCTTCGAAGATCGAGAGCACGCGGGCATCGACGAAGTAGCGCGATACCGGATATTCCTCGGCGTAGCCCATGCCGCCGTGGATCTGCATCGCCTCGCGGGTTACCCACTCGGCAGCCCGGCACACGTAGGCCTTGACCATTGACGCTTCCATCGCGCCCTCGCCCTTGCCCATGAGGTTGGCGACCACGTAGGAGAACTGGCGGGCCGCCTGGATCACCACGGCCATGCGGGCGAGCTTGACCTTGGTCAACTGGTACTCGCCGATGTTGTTGCCGAACACCACCCGGTTGTCGGCGTAGGCGACGGCCGCTTCGTAGGCCGCCTGCATGAGTCCGACGGCGCGCGCTGCGGTCTGTAGCCGTCCGTTCTCGAAGCCCTCCATCTGGAAGTAGAAGCCCTTGCCGAGACCGCTCTCCTCGCCGATGAGGTTCTCCTTCGGCACCCGCCAGCCAACGAGTGCGATCTCGTAGGAGTGCATGCCGCGGTAGCCCAGGGTGTCGATCGGACGCCCTTCCATGCGGCCGCCCTCGGGCTGGTCGAACACGAAGCCGTGCGAGTCTCCGATGGGCTTCTCGACGATGAACAGCGACAGTCCCCGGTGGGTCTTCGAGCGGTCCGGGTCCGTGCGGGCGAGCAGCAGCAGCACGTTCGCTCGCGCTCCGAAGGTGCACCATGTCTTCACGCCGTTGATGATGTAGTGGGTACCCTCGGCGGAGAGCGTGGCGGTGACCTTGATGCCGGCGACATCGGAGCCGTAGTCGGGCTCGGTCACGGCAACGGCACCCATGACTTCGGCGGTTGCGACGCGGGGCAGCCAGGATTGCTTCTGCTCCGTCGTCCCGCCGCGGACGAGCGCCCGGGTGAGGATCTCGGGCCGGGTGATGAGTGAACCGCCGATGCCCAGTGATCCGCGCGAAAGCTCTTCGGTGGCGACGACCATGCCGACGTATTCACCGCTGTCCCCGGTGGAGAAGCCTCCGTATTCCTCGGGCACGGAAAGGCCGAAGCCACCCATTTCGGCGAGGCCGGAGATGACCTCCTCGGGCACATCGTCGTTGTGGCGGTGCACGTGCTCGGCGCGTTCGCGGACCTGTTCGTCGGCGAACCGGCGGAAGGTGTCGGCCACCATCTCGTAGTCCGGGTCGAGATGTCGTGGTCCTCCGAGACTGCCCTTCATGTCGTCGTGGAGAGCTGCCAGGAATGCAGGGGAGCGGTAGGCAGCGACGAACGAGCGGGTCACGTCGAGGGTGGTCGTGTCGATTCCCCACTCCGACTCGCGGCCCCAGGTGCGTGAGGCAACCTCGAACGCGGCCTCGGCCACGAAGGCGAAGGTGATGCGGGCTTCCAGGGCACCCTTGTTGCCGTAGTCGAGCACCGCACGGGCGTTCTCGACGGCCGCCGCGGCGTGGGCGATGTCGTAGACGACCTGCTGGTTGGCATCGACGATGGCGTCGGCGCGGGCACCGTCGCCCATGGACGAGGCCAGATGGCGGAGGGCGGTGTCGACGACGGCCCGGCAGGTGTCGACAGCGGCCGCGGCAGCGGTGAGATCTGTTCCAGACATGGATATCCAACCTAGTTGCGGTGCCGGAAGAACCACTAGTGGGCTGACTCAGGTGTCGCCGCGGTCCTGCACCACGACGCCGCACAGGACGAGCGCCACACCGACCAGGTCGAAGGGCTCGGGCCGTTGGTCGAGGAAGAGTGCCCCCATGATCAGCGCCACGACCGGCAGCAGTGCGAGCATCACCGAGAAACGGCGCATCGAGATCCGTCGGAGCACGTACTGGTCGAGCCCGTAGCCGATGGCGTTGGAGAACACGCCGACAACGAGACACAGGGCGAGGATGCTCGGGGTTGCCATGACGGTCTCGGCGTCACCGAGGCCGAAGGGTGCGATCGCAACGGCTCCGATGGCCAACCCGAGGCCGAGTCCTTCGAGGCCACGGTCGAGCTTCGCGACCTTCGTGGCGATCACGATGTACACGGCCCACATGCCCGATGCGATGAGGATGAAGGCAACTCCGAGCCGGTCACCGTCGAGTTCGAGGCCGGCCAGCAGCACGACACCGCTCACTGCGAGCCCGAGGGCGATCGCGTTGCGACGGGTTCGCGTCATCGCGGCGGCGACGACGATCGGTCCGAGGAACTCGATGGTGACGCCCTTGCCGAACGGCAGGCGATCGATGGCCAGGAAGAAGAACAGGTTCATGAACGCCGTGGCGACGCCGAGAAGCGCGGCGGAGCGAACCTCGGACCTCGTCCACGGCCGGGTCGACCGCTGATGCAGCACGCGCGCGGCGACGAAAAGTGCCATGGCTGCGCCGATCACCCGGAACCAGGCGACGGTCGCCGGCTGCACCCGATCGAAGAGCCGTACGGCGATCGTCGCCCCCGTGTACTGCGCGATTGCGCTGATCAGGAACAGCCCCTCGGCGGGGAAGCGAGGTGCGGAGTTCTCTCGCTGTGTGACGGCCGCGGGCGGTGTCACAAAAGGGGAAGGGGCGCGCGTCACAACGCATCCGAGGCTAGATCCTCGGGTCTCGTCGGGCGCATGCCGGATGAACCCCGGTGCGGCGTTGCCGACTCGCCGATCGCCGGAGGCTGCCGGTAGCGTCGAGATCGTGACCACACACGAACGTTCCTTTGGCCGCCACTACGAGGACTTCGAAGTGGGCGACATCTACAAGCACTGGCCCGGCAAGACCATCACCGAGGCCGACGATCACCTCTTCTGCATGATCACGATGAACCATCATCCGCTCCATACGAACGAGTGGTACGCGGAGAACGAAGCGCCGCAGGGTCGGTGCGTCGTTGTCGGCAACCTCGTCTATTCGCTCGTGCTCGGCATGAGCGTGCCCGACGTCAGTGGTGCGGCGATCGCCAACCTCGAGATCGAGACGCTGAAGCACTCGCGGCCGACGTTTCACGGCGACACGATCTACGCGGAGACGCGCGTTCTCGACAAGAGCCTCACCTCGAAGGGTGACCGGGGCATCGTGGCCGTCGAGACGAAGGGGATCAATCAGCGCGGCGAAGAGGTCTGCTACTTCAAACGCAAGCTCATGGTGTGGACCCACGATGCTGCGAAAGCCCGCCGCCGTCCGTACGACGGCACCGACATCTGGGCCTGAACGGTTGCTGCCCGCTGATTTCTCGGCGGACGCGATCGCCTCGTTCCGAAAGCTGCTTTCCCCTTGGGCCGATGCCGTCCGGCGTGACCTTCCTTGGCGGCGAACGCGGGACCCGTGGGCTGTTGTCGTCTCGGAGGTGATGCTGCAGCAGACGCAGGTCGCTCGCGTCATCCCGAAGTGGGAGGCGTTCCTCGATGCGTTCCCGACGGTGACGGCGTGCGCTTCAGCGGCGCAGTCCGAGGTGGTTCGCAAGTGGGAGGGCCTCGGCTATCACCGCCGCGCCGTGAATCTCCATCGGTTGGCCATTGCCGTGGAGAGCTCGTGCGAGGGGTCGTTCCCGAGATCGCAGGCGGCCCTCATGAAGCTGCCGGGAATCGGCCCCTACACCGCTCGGGCGGTGCTCGCCTTTGCCTTCGAGGACGACGCCGCCGTGGTGGACACCAACGTCGGCCGGATAATTGCTCGCGCGGTCACGGGCCGACCGTGCTCGGCAGCCGAGGCTCAGTCCGTCGCCGATGCTCTGTCACCCCCTGGAGGTTCGTGGCAGTGGAACCAGGGCATGCTCGACCTCGGTGCGATGATCTGCACGAAACGTCGGCCGAAGTGCGACGAGTGCCCGATCGCGGTGATCTGCGCCTGGCGTCGCTCCGGTGAGCAGAACGACCCGGCGCTCGGCTCGGCCGGGGTCAGCGGAGGCCAGAGCCGGTTCGAGGGATCCGACCGTCAAGGTCGCGGTCGTCTGCTGGCCGCCCTGCGCCGCGGTCCCGTCGGAAACGCTGATCTCGGCAACGCCATGGGTTGGCCGAACGATCGGGTCCGAGCCGTTCGTGTTGCTGCCTCACTTGTCAGCGACGGATTGATCCGATCGGACGGGGATCAACTCGTCCTGGCGTGAACGCCGTCGTCAGCCCGACGTCGGTGCGGTGGTGGTCGGGGCCGCGATCGAGGTGGACACCGGAACGGTCGAATTCGTGGGCACCACTGTGGCCGCGACAGGAACGGCAACGGGCAGGGTGGCGTCGGTGGCCGTGACCACCGGGAGACTGGAAAGGTTGGCGGGCGCGACGATTGTCTGATCGATCCAGAGACTGCCGATACGGTCCGTCTCGGACTTCTGGTCACTACGTGTACGTAAGATCTCGACGGGAGTGCCGAGAGGGAGGAGCTTGGCAAGTTTCGTGATGTTCGGATTATCCATCCGGACGCAGCCGTGGCTTACATCCCCCCCCAGCTTGCCGGGAGCATTTGTTCCGTGGATGGCGACGCGTCCGAACCCGCCGGCGAAGCTGCGGAGTTCTTCGGAAAGCCCGGACAGTCCGAGAGCCACCGGACCGAGGCTGCCGTTGGGGTTCGCCTGCGGAACGATCTCGCGCACATAGAACAGACCGGTGGGTGTCGGCGTGTTGTTCGTGCCCAGTGCGACCTTGGTCGAGACGATCACACCGTCGTTGCCTTCAACCGTGAGCGTGTTGCGGTCGACCTCGATGACGATGCGGTACTGCATGCGATCGAGCGTGACATCAGATGCCTTCACCCATCCGACCGTTCCGTTGGGGCGCAGCGGCAGAAGCACTCGGATGAAGTCGCCGCGGCGGCCGAGCGCGAGGAAAGCGATTGCTCCGAAGGCGGACTTGCCTTTCTGCATCGACAGTGCCGGCGAGAAGTCGTCCGGCGAGCGGTGCACCCGGATCGACGGATTGATCGCCGCCGCCCGAACGGCGTCGCGCGCCTTCGGCCACTCGGTGTCGGCCATCAGTTCCCAACCGACGAGATCGCTCTTCGGGGTCTGGGCCGACGGCAGGGTTGTCTTTGCCGCCTGGCTCGTCAGCGATCCGGCGGAGACCTTCCCACCCGAAGCCGTCTTGGCCGACGACGCCCGTTTGGTCGTCTTCGAAGACGCCGCGAAGGCGGGCGAAACCTGAACCACCAGGATTGTCGCAACCAGCGCGCCGACAGCCCGTGGTGAACGCTTCAGGTGGTGGGGTACAAACACGACCTCTGATCCTACGTGAGCTGTTGGCCAAGTCGTGGCTCACCCTCTGACGTGCGCCGTTAGGGTGTGGAGAGAGGCGAGGTTGCCGTCGAGTTCGAGGAGAAGTCCTGCCGTGATGCGTGCCACCTTCTAAAAGGCGTTTGGTGTCTTCCCGCCTCGTCATCGTCGGCCCGACGGGGTCGGGAAAGAGCGAGCTGGCGACGCGAGTTGTAGGTGAACTCGATGCTGGCGAGATCCTCTGCGTCGACTCCATGACCGTGTACCGCGGCATGGACATCGGCACGGCGAAACCGACCGCGTCCGACCGCGCCGGAGTTGCGCACCACGGCCTCGACCTCGTCGATCCCGATGTCGACTACTCCGTCGCCGAGTTCCAGCGATATGCCGATCGAGTGATTGCCGCCACTGCTGGGCGTGGCAGCAATCTCGTCATGGTCGGAGGTACCGGACTCTACGTTGACGCCGTCGTCAACGGATTTTCGCTACCGGCGCAGTATCCCGACATTCGCCGTTCTCTTCAAGCGGAGCTCGAGTCGGAAGGCGTCGACAAGCTATTCGCGCGATTAGTGATCCTCGATCCCGAAGCCGCATCCCGGATGGAGCCAACCAACGATCGTCGAATCGTCCGGGCGCTCGAGGTATGCGTCGGAAGCGGTCGGCCGTTCTCCTCCTACGGACCCGGTCTTCAGGCCAGCCGATCCGATGAACGGGCAGATCCGCCGGTCATCATCGGGATCCTCTGGCCTCGCGACGAGCTTCGCCGTCGCATCGAGTTTCGCTTTGCGAACCAGGTCCGCGACGGCTTCGTCGAGGAGGCCGCGTCGCTACGCTCATTGTTCGGAGACCGACTCTCACGAACGGCGCGCCAGGCGCTCGGTTATCGGGAGTTGTGGGCGCATCTCGATGGTCTGAGCACCCTCGACGAGGCCATCGAGACAGCCATCCTCCGGACCCGCCAGTTCTCGGTCCGCCAGGAGCGTTGGTTCCGTCGAGACCCGCGAATCCGCTGGCTCACACCGGAGCAGGCGACCACGATCTCGGTGGCCGAACTGCTCGGCCGCCGCTGAAGGCCGCTCGTTTCCCTCTCGTTCATCCGCGGTCGCTACGGTTACGGACGTGCGCATCATGGTGACCAACGACGACGGCATCGATTCGATCGGCCTGCACGTGCTGGCCAGAGCGATGGAGCAGTTCGGCGACGTGGTGGTCGTCGCACCCGACAGCGAGTATTCCGGGTGCTCGGCTTCGCTCGGGCCGGTGCACCTGATCCGCCCCGAAGTGCATCCTGGGCACATCGACGACTTCGGCGGCGTGGTCCATGTGATCAACGGGCCGCCGGCGCTGTGCACCATGTTCGGTCGTATGGGAGTCTTCGGCGGCAAGCCTGACCTCGTGGTGTCCGGCATCAATCCGGGCGCGAACGTCGGCCGGGCGGTCTACCACTCGGGGACGGTCGGTGCGGCGGTCACGGCCCGCAGTGGTGGCATCACCGGTATCGCCGTGAGCCAATCCGTACCCGACGAGGTTGACGGGCAGGGCGATGAGGCGTCGCTGGGCTCGCAGCTCTGGGCGACCGCGGCCACGGTCGCCGCCGACGTAGTCCGCCATCTGATCGCCAATCCGCCGCCGACGCCAAGCGTGCTGAACGTGAACGTGCCGAACCTCCCCGTCGATCAGCTGAAGGGCTGGAGGTGGACCGATGTCGGCAGCGTCCCGCCGCGCACGATCTCCTCTGCGGTGCTCGAACCGCGCCCCGGCCATGAGGGTGCATTCCGGATCGCGCTGTCGTGGGGTGATCCGGTCGAGCTCCCCGAGAACGAAGACGGCGGCGCCGTCGAGCGCGGCTTCGTCGCCCTCACCTGGCTCAGTCGCTACGACCGCATGACTGAGCTGGAGTGGTCGCTGGACTGAGTCATTGGCGGGGTCGCTCGGTGGAGACGGCGCTGTCGGGTTACTCGGCGGCGCGGGCTTCGAGGCCGCTTGTCGTTCGCAACGGCTGGTCCTTGACCCGGAAACTGAGGAACCAACCGACGAAGACAATCAGTGCGCTTATCATCACGACGCGACCGGAGGCGCTCGCAATGGCGTGCGTGATGGCGTTTCGCGTGTCGCCGGGAAGACGCTCGATCTCGCTCGGCTTGCGGATGAGGCGAAAGAGGCTGCGCCCGCCCTCGGCCTTGCGGTCCAACTCGCTCTTCACCTGATGGTTGAAGTACACCGACAGGCAGGCGATGGCAATGGCGGCGCCGGCGCTGCGCATGAAGTTCTGCACGGCACTCGAGATGCCGAGGTCCTTGGGATCGGCCGAGTTCTGGGCGACGATCGACATCATCGGCGCGGCGATGCCGGTGCCGAGGCCCGTGAGGAGCATCATCGGTGCGATCACCGCGTACGAGGTCGTGGAGGTCAGGAAGATCGCACTCAATCCGCCGAGCCCGCACATGGCGAAACCCACCCGGGGCAACATCCGGTACCGTCCCAGCTTCGAGATGATGCGTCCGCTCAGGGTTGCTCCGAACACCAGGCCGATCATGATCGGCACCCCGGCGAGGCCGGCGACCGTCGGCGACATGAACCGCACTGATTGGAAGAACAGGCCGAAGAACAGGCCGGTCGCGTACATCGACGGGCCGATGAGGAAGCCGAGGAGATACGACGTACGGAGGTGGGGGTTGCGGAACAGGTGCAGCGGCAGAATCGGTTCCGGCGCTCGACGCTCCTGACGGAGGAACGCGGCGAAGGAAACCGCGGCCAGGGAGAAACCGCCGACGATGGTGACGCTGGTCCACCCGCGCTGCTGTCCCTGCTCGAGTGCCAACATGAACGCCGTCACGCACACCGTGAGCAATGCCGCGCCCTTCGTATCGAGCTGCGGTCGGCGGCTCGGCGGTGGCACGCGAAGGACCTTCGCAAGGAGGACGAAGGCGACGATACCGAGGGGCAGGTTCACCAGGAAGATCCATCGCCAGTTCGCGTTGTCGACGATGACGCCGCCGACGAGAGGTCCGAGCACGGCCGCGATCCCCCAGATCGACGAGAACATCCCGAAGTACTTCCCTCGTTCTCGTGGCGGCACGATGTCGCCGACCGTGGCAAACGTGAGACCCCAGATCCCGCCGCCGCCGATGCCCTGGAGGGCTCGTGCTGCGATCAACTGCGGCATGCTCTGCGCCGCACCGCACAGCAACGACGCGAACACGAACAGACCGATGGTGAAGAGCAGCAAACGTCGGCGTCCGTAGAGATCGCTCAGCTTGCCGAGAAGGAGTGTGGCGATCGTGGAGGTGACGGCGTACGACGTGGACACCCATGCGTAGAGTCCGAACGCGTTGAACTGCCCGGCGATGGTCGGCATCGCTGTGCCGACGATGGTGTTGTCGAGCGCCGAGAGCAGCAGAGCAACCATGAGCGACCCGATGACGACTCGTCGTGACGCTCCGTCCGACCCGATTGTCGTGTCACTGCCTGTCGGCGTCGAGGGCGGGCTCTGAGCCTCCAGGTCGACCGCGTTCATGCGCCGGCCCGCACAAGGTGGCCGGGACGTTCGCCGGTCGGCGTTCCGTGGGCAAAGGTCTGCTGGCCTCGGACGAACGTAGCCACGTAGCCATCGGCGCGCTGGATCAGGCGGCGTCCACCCGCGGGCAGGTCGAACACCATCTCGGGTTGGTGGAGGCGGAGTCCGTCGAGGTCGATGAGGTTGATGTCGGCACGCTTGCCGGGAACGAGCTCGCCGCGGTCGTGCAGGCCAAAGACCGATGCCGTCCGCGAGGTCTGGAGTCGGACGGCGGCCTCCAGCGAGAGCTTCGGGCCGCGATGCCGGTCACGAGTCCAGTGCGTCAGTAGGTATGTGGGCATCGAAGCATCGCAGATGAGGCCGCAATGGGCGCCACCGTCGGAGAGCCCCATAACGGTGGTCGGATGGGTGATCATCTCGCGGATCGCTTCGTGGTCGCCGTCGACGTAGGACGCGAGCGGGGCGAAGATCAGCGCCTTGCCGTCGCGGCCGAGCATCCAGTCGAGCATCACCTCCTGCGGGGTGCGCCTACTGGCGGTCGCTATTGCTGCCGCACTGGTCGACGGGTGCGGTTCGTAGTCGGGAACGTCTCCGAGCGGGAAGAACAGTTCGAAGCGGCTCATCAGCGCGAGCCCGATGCGGTTCTTCGTGGCCGGCACTTCGGCGAGGAGCGCCGATCGCACCTCCGGGCGGCGGAGCTCGGCGATGCGAGCGTCGAGAGGGAGGTGGGCGATCGCCTTGTAGGTCGGATGCGTGATGAAGGGATGCAACGACGACTGGAAGCCGAAGAGCATGCCGGTCGGTCGGTTCGCCACCTGTGGGACGATCTGCATCCCGGAGGCCTGCGCCGAAGCAGCGTCGTCGAGCACTTCGCGATACCCGTCGTTCGATCTCCCTCCCTGGGCCAGCGCAAACGTGACGGTGGCGCCGACACCGGCTAGCGCCCGCATCCAGGAGCGCTCCTCGACGCCGACGACGTCGTCGCCGACCAACTCGACGACCCGTCGGCCGACGCGTCCGATCACCTCTCCGATGGCGATGAGCTCGTCGGGCATCGCCGCGGTTCCGGGAATGAGTCCATGCTTCGAGCGGTGCAGGATCGTGCGGCTGGTGGAAAAGCCGACGGCGCCAGCGCGCAGTGCTTCTTCGGTGAGACGGGCCATCTGACCGATCTCGTCGGCGCTCGGCTCGTCATGGGCGCGGTCACCCATCACGTAGGCACGAAGTGCGCAATGGGGCACCTGTGCGGCAACGTCGAGCACCCGAGGCATCGAGTCGACGGCGTCGAGGTACTCGGGAAAGCTCTCCCACTGCCAATCGATCCCCTCGTTCAGCGCGGAGCCCGGGATGTCCTCGACGCCTTCCATGAGCTCGATGAGGAATTGCTCGCCGCCCGGCCGGCGCGGAGCGAACCCGACGCCACAATTCCCCATGACGATCGTGGTGGCGCCGTGCCAGCTCGACGGGGACACCTCGGGATCCCAGGTGACCTGGCCGTCATAGTGCGTATGGATATCCACCCAGCCGGGAGCGACCACCAGTCCGCCGGCATCGACTCGACGTCGGGCCGATCCGTCGGCGGTGCCGATCTCGGTGATCACGCCGTCGGTGACCGCGATGTCAGCGACCCTCGGCTTTGCCCCCGTTCCGTCGACGACGGTTCCGTTGGTGATGATCAGATCGTGCATCGGTGCCTCGAGGTTTGTGTCAGGGGAGCGGAGTGCTGAGTAGTTCGATGTTGCGAGCAGTCGGAACGCCGCGGTGAGGCGCAGCGCCGGAAATCCGAGTCAGCTGTCAGGTTGGTCGGGGTCGTGACTGGGGTGGCGAGGATCGGCACCGCGCGCCCGGGGCGGCTTGTCGGCCGGACGCTGGGCGAGCAAGCGGGTGGTCTCCGCCGATGGCGTCGTGGTCAGAATCGCTGCCACGACATCAATAAGTGAACTTGTGAAAAGCCGGTTGTCGACCTGACGTTCGTCCTTGGCCCGGCGGGCGAGTTCGACGGCAGCATGCAGGACGGCCGTGAACCGCCGATGGAGGTCGAGCGACGTCTTGTCGAGGTGGGCGCCGACGAGGGCACGCCAGCGATACGTCGAGTCAGTTGGATCGTCAAGTGTCGACGCGGACACGCGGGGGTCGGGCCGGTTGAGGACATCGGCATGGACGACCAGAAACGCCCGGCCCGAGCCCGTCTCGAGCTTCGGAGCGAAGGGACGGACGTAGGCCGCAGCGAGTTCCCTCGGGTCGCTCGACGACGACGCCTCATAGGCGTCGAGGAGCGCGTGGCGTCGGGCATTCACGTCGGGAAGGTGGCGGGCCATGATCGCTCGCACCAGGCCGGCGCGGTCCTCGAAGTGGTACTGCGCGGCGATGGCGTTGCGAGCACCGGACTCGCGGGTGATCTCGCGGAGGGAGACTGCCTCGATGCCGCGTTCGGCGAACAGTCGCTCAGCCGCATCGACGAGGCGGTCACGGGTGGACAGTTCCGTCGGGAGACGGAGGACCTGGGCGGTCATGGACCCGTCGCAATCAGCTCCGCGGCCGACTGGAACAGCGACAGCGTGGTGGCGTGGAGCATGTCGCCGATCTCACGCGGGGCGTGACCGGCGTAGGCGCGGGCGTTGGTTCCTTCGAGAATGATGCCCAACCGGTACCCGGCGAGCACTTGGTACCACGTGGCCAGTTCGGCAGTCACTTCACGTCCGGAACCGGCGGTCCTCTCGATGTAGCGATCGATCAGCTCGCCGCGGGTCGGCAGGTCGGTCGCATCAATCACCGACACCCCCGAGCCGCCCGTCGGGAACGTGGCGAGGAGCGCTCCGAGATCGAGCAGCGGGTCGCCTATCGTGGCGAGCTCCCAGTCGACGATCGCCGCGAGAGCCGGTTGGTCGTCTCGGAACATCACGTTGCCGAAGTGGAAGTCTCCGTGGATGATCCCCGGCTTCCACGATGTCGGGCGGTGGGCATCGAGCCAGTCGCTCACTTTGGTGAGGTTGGGGATCTCGTGGCCGGGGTAGTTCGGCGTGCCCTCGTAGGAGACGAGGTGGGCGAGCCACCGGTCAACCTGCCGTTCGAGCCAGCCATCGGCGCGGCCCAGTGTCCCGAGCCCGACGCTCACGTGGTCGACGCAACCGAGCGCAGCGATACCATCGGCCATCGAGAGGCCCATGGCGTGCTTCCATGCGGGATCGGCATATTCGTCAGGGAGACCGAGCGTCGGAGTGAAGCCGTGAACCGGTTCCATGATGTAGAACGCCGACCCGAGCACTTCGAGCGACGGCTCGTCGGCAATGAGCCGAGGGTGAGGAACGTCGGTGTTCGTAAGCGCGCGGAGAACGGTGGCTTCTCGGCGCATGGTCTCGTCGGAGTTCGCCCTCTTGTACGGCGGGGGATGGCGGAGGACAGCTTCGAAGCCGGTCCGCTGGATCAGCGCCATCACGTTCTGTGTGCCACCACCCAGGGCAGTGAGCGCAACCTCTCCGGATCCCAGCGCGCGGGCGTCGAGCCACGCGGTGAGCCTCTCGAGATCGACGGGAACCGCGGTCATCGGCCGGTCTCAGACCGGAAGATTGCCGGTCGCGGCTTTCGTGGTGCCGTGGTCGCGGTAGGCCGCGATGGTGCGTTCGGCGATGCGCATCTGATGGATCTCGTCGGCTCCGTCGGCGAAGCGCGCCCACCGGGCCTGCTGATACATGTGCGCAAGCGGCGTGTCGTTCGAGTATCCGAGCGCACCATGCACCTGGATCGATCGGTCGATGATCCGGTTGAGCGCGTTCGCCACGAAGTGCTTGGCCATCGACACCTCGGACTTGAAGTCCTCCTTGCGGTCGATCTTGTAGGCGGCATGGAGAACCATGAGCTTGGCCTGGTAGAGCTCCATCGCGGAGTCGGCAATCATCCACTGCACGCCCTGCTTCTCGGCGAGGATCGAGCCATGGCTGAACCGATCGAGCGAGCGGGCGACCATCATGTCGAGTGCGGTCTCTGCCTGACTGATCCAGCGCATGCAGTGCGCGAGCCGAGCCGGACCGAGGCGGTACTGACCGAGCAGGTGACCCTGCCCGCGTCCACCGAGCATCTGATCCTTATGCACGCGCAGGTCTTCGATGACGATCTCGTTGTGACCGGTGGAACCGTGCATGGTGGAGATCTGGCGCTTGTTGATCCACCCCTCGCTCGGGATGTCGACGATGAACGCAGTGTTGGCAGCTTGGGGCAGATCGGGGTCGTCCTCGGTGCGGGCGATGAGGATCGCGAACCGGGCGCGCTGAGCACCGGAGATGAACCACTTGTGTCCATTGATCACCCATTCATCTCCGTCCGGAACGGCGATCGTGCGGATGAGCGTGGGATCCGACCCGGCCACCTCCGGCTCGGTCATGGCGAAGCAGGACTGCGCCTTGCCCTCGCACAGCGGCCGGAGATACTTCTCCTTCTGCTCGTCGGTGCCCCAGTGGAGAAGGGTGTGCATGTTGCCCTCGTCAGGCGCCTGGCAGTTCAATACCCACGGGCCGTAGCTCGCCTTGGCCGACTCGGCCTGCACCATTGCCAACTCCACGTGGCCGAGGCCCATGCCGCCCCATTCCTTGGGCATGTGGGGGAGCCAGAGGCCCTCCTTGAAGGCCTTCTTGCGCATGTCCATGAGCACACCGACGTAGGCCGCACGATCGGTCTCGTCGAGTTTGTCGTCGTGGATCTGGGCTTCGCCGGGTTTGACGACGGCGTCGATGAAGGTCCGCACCCGGATGCGGATGTCTTCGAGTTCGGGTGAGAGCGAGAAGTCGATGGCCATGGGGCAAGTCTCTCACGAAGTAATGCAAACGCATCAAATCGGCGTCAATGCGTGATGACGCCGATCCCTTCTCTCTGACACGAGCGAACTGATGGCCGTTTCCGGGGTCCTGTCACCGATGAACCCCATCCGCTGCGGTACTCGTCCGTCGTTCTCCTCCGTCGAACCGGGTCTCCGTTCCTCGGGCGGGGCCCCATCGGCGCCACCCCTCCGCTTGCGCGATGCGCGGGGCCCTTCAACTTCGGCGCGGAGGGAGGCGGCTACCGTGTCCGCCTTGTGAGCGGGCGGCGCAACGGGGTTCTGTTGCTTGTCCTCGTCACGGCGATCTGGGGGACGACCTTTCCCTTCGTGAAGACCCTCGGCGAGCGATCGCTCGAGCCGGCGGCGATCATCACGGTTCGGTTCAGTTTCGCCGCGCTGGTCCTGTCGCCGTGGCTCCGACGACTCACGTGGCCGAAGGTGCGTGACGGGTCAATTCTCGGCGCGTTCGCGTTCGCGTCCTACGCCACCCAGACGATCGGCCTCGAGAAGGTGACGAGTGGACGCGCCGCGTTCATTACCGGGCTCAACGTGATCATGGTGCCCCTCGCCCTGCCGTTCCTCGGCCGTCGTCTGCACCGCCTCGTCCTCATGGCTGCCGCCCTTGCAGTCCTTGGCATCTCCCTGATGTCGTGGGACGACGGTGCCCTTCGGTTCTCCGTGGGGGACATCTGGATCCTGGCGTGCGCGGTGTCGTACGCCGCGTATGTGCTGCTGCTCGAACGATTCGCCCCGCGTCACGAGGTGGTAGCACTCTCCGCCGTTCAGGTGATGACGGTCGGGTCCCTGGGCGCGGTGTGGCTCGCGATGAGCGGACCCGTGGAATCGGCGCGTGTACTTGGTGATGTCTCCGCCGGAACCTGGCTCACGCTGCTGTACCTCGGCCTGGTCGCAGTGGCGATTTCGACGCTGCTGCAGACGCGAGCGCAACAAATCGTCCCGGCTCCCGTTGCGGCAATCGTCTATGCGCTCGAACCGGTCTTCGGCGCCGGGGCGTCGTTCGCCTGGCGCGGGGAGCGGATCGCCCCCATCGGTTTCGCCGGCGGCGCGCTGGTCATCGTCGCGATGGTTCTCAGCCAGCGAGCCGTACTTGCTGACTCGGTGCCGATCTAGTGCACCGGGGGGGTCAGCCGCCGAAACGTGCGCCCAGCTCGGCGGTGACCTTGCGGAACTCGGCGACCGTTTCGCTGATGATGTCGGCGACCGGGCGGACACTGTCGATGCGACCGGCCACCTGACCGGTGAGGGCGATCGACGCTTCCATGTCTCCACCGAAATAGAGGTCGAGTGCTCGACCCATGATCGAAAGGTTCACCTGCTCCTGGCGTTCGAGTTCTTCGCTGAGCTTGGTCCGCAGCGCTCGCAGGCCCGGCTTGCCGTGTCGGTTGAGGAACACCGTGTCGGTCTCCGCCGCGTTGACGATGGCGTCCTTCCAGTTCTGATGGACCGGTGACTCGGCCGCCGACACCATGCGAGTGCCCATCTGAACGCCCTCGGCTCCTAGCGCGAAGGCGGCGGCCATCGAACGTCCGTCGGTGATCCCTCCGGCCGCGATGATAGGTACACCTACTTTCGAGGCGACGAGGGGAAGCAGCACCATCGTCGCGACATCACGCGGGTTCTTGAAGCCTCCACCCTCGCCTCCCTCGACAACGAGCCCGTCGACACCGGCATCGACCGCTTTGAGCGCGCCGGCCAATGTGGGGACGACGTGGAACACGGTGAGGCCGGCGGCCTTGAGTTGCGCGGTGTACTTCGTCGGATCGCCGGCGCTCGTCGTGACGAAGCGGACGCCCTGATCGATCACGAACTGCACGATGCCGGGATCGCGGACGAAGGCCTGGGCGATGTTGACCCCGAACGGCTTGTCGGTGAGGTCACGCATCTTGGCGATCTCGATCTTCACGGCGTCGAGCTCGCCCGACGAGGTTTCGATGATGCCAAGACCCCCGGCGTTCGAAACGGCGCTGGCCAATTGGGCGCGGGCAATCCAGCCCATGGGCGCCTGGACGATGGGGTAGCGGGTGCCGAGCACGTCGGTGACGCGCGAGGAGATCGAATCGGTCATGGGTTCAGCCTGGCCGCGGCAGCGGTCCGAGCGCCAGCCGGGGAGGCTCGGCCGTTCGTCAGGAGCCGGGAACATCTCACCGCCTTCTTACGGAACATTGCCGCTCGTCTTACCTTCGGCCGTCATCGTGATGTCCGTTGGTGAACCCACCAACGATGAGCTACCCGCCCATCTTCCCCCGCCCGAAGGACTCCTCTTCTCATGAACACCAAGAACTCCCGTCGCAATCGCATCGCTGCCCTCGGCCTCGGTGCCGCTCTTTCCCTCGGCGTCGCCGCCCCGGTCTTCGCCCAGACGTCCGCAACCGCTGCCACCACCGTCAATCCAACGGCCACGAAGACCCGTCCGACCCAGGCCGAACGTGAGGCGGCGGAAGCGGCCCGCAAGGCGGCGTTCGCCGCCCGACTCGGCGTGACGGTCGCCCAGATCACCCAGGCCGACAAGGACCAGGCCAAGGCCGACGTCGACAAGGCGCTCGCCGCCGGCACCATCAATGCCGCCCAGGCCGGCGCCTACAAGACGCTGATCGACAACGACAGCGACGGCCGCGGATTCCACGTCCCCCATGTTCGTCCGTCCACCGGCACCGAGCCGACTCAGGCTGAGCGTGACGCCCAGCGCGCCGCCCGGCTGAAGGAGTACACCGCTCGCCTCGGTGTGACGGTTGACGCATACACCAAGGCCCAGAAGGAACAGGCCAAGGCCGATGTCGACGCCGCCGTCACGGCCGGACGTATCACCGCCGCCCAGGCGACCGAGATGAAGACCCGTATCGACTCCTCGACGGGTGGCTTCGACGGCCCGGGGATGGGCGGTGGCCGCGGCCACGGTGGCCCAGGCATGGGCGGCCGCGGCGGCCACGACGGTCCCGGGATGGGTGGCCGTGGCATGGACGGTGGCCGGGGTAACGCTCCCGCCGCCGGCGCATCGACCCAGCAGGCCTGACGTCGCCCGTCCTTGTCCCCTGACAAGGACAACACCTGACGCTTCCCCCAACCTGTCGCCCGCGCCCTCCCCGAGCGCGGGCGACAGCGCGTTGGATCGTTGCGTCACGCCCCAGTTCGACGAGGCCGGGGTCGGCCAGACACTCTGCTGGCCTTGTCGGCACTTTCGACGTCAACGATGGGCCCGAAGGGCCCCGCCCAACTACCTGCAGGCGGGATCCCATCCGGGTTTGCGGTTGTAGACACCACACACATCCATCACTGCCGCCGCTGGTACCCAACCTTGGATGCCCGTCACGTTCATGTGGTTCATGGGATTGGGCAGTCCGCTTACTACGGCAATGTAGTTCTGATCTTTCGGGCCCAAGATGGCGTTGGTCGGATCGAAGTTTCCGGCGTTCCACACGAACGTTCCGGAAGGAATGGTGACGACGGCCCTGTTCTTGATTTTCCCTTTGGCAGTTGTGGCACCGAGTGACCGAATTGTGGTGGCCTGCGTAGTGCGGGCCAGAACCAGGTTCCCGGCCACGTTGGTACAGGTGCCTGTCAGGTTCCCCGCCGGGCCGTCAATGACTACTGACTTGCCGAAGCCGGACACTTCGACTTCCCAGACTCGGGAGGTGGTGACGATCTCGATGCCAAGGCGTTCGCCGTTTTGATCGCTGTTCTTGGTTGTGCCTGGTTCTATTCCGTGCCCGTCCCACCGAACCAGCGCTCTGTTGCGATGTTGATCAATCCCGATGCGAACACCTTTCGCAATGCACTCGTAATTCGGCGCGCCCGCGTTCGCTGATGGTGCGATCGCAGTGTCGAGCGCGCCGAGACACAACGCTGCGAAAGCGAGGAAAAACATCCTGTGTTTAGGGCGGGACTTGATCATGAAACGATCGCGCCGATTCCCATACCCGTCAAGCAGAAACTAGCTCAACGGTGACTTCGTGGACGTCTTAGCACTCCGTTCATGGGACAGTCGCAAACCTTGGCGTCGTCACCGTCTGGTTGGGCGCCCCTCGGGTATCGATGAGGGCGCGGGGCGAGTTGAGCGACGGACCACTGGGTTCGACGAACGGGTCGATGATTGTTTGGCGGAGTGCGATGTCCTGCGAAGATGCTGGTGTGGCGTCCCCAGTATCTCGGCCGAGCGCAAAGCGCCGGGAGGTTCTTCGGTCACCCAACACTCGGCGCTACCTGATCGGCCAGGCCGTCTCCTACACCGGCACATTCGCCCAGGGATTTGCCCAGGTGCTTCTCGTCCTCCGTATCTCCGACAGCAAGTCCATCGTCCCGCTGATCATCGCCCTGCAGACGCTTCCACTGCTGCTGCTCGGATCGTGGGGAGGAACGATTGCCGACCGACTCGACAATCGGATGGTCCTCATCGCGACGTCGCTTGCCTCGGCCGCCCTTGCCCTCGGACTCGGCGTTCTCGTGAACATCGAACGGGCGACGGAGTCGACGGTGATCGTGTTCTCGATCCTGCTCGGCATCGTCGGCGTCTTCGAGCGACCCGTGGCCCAGGCGATCCTCTCGGAACTCGTCGCGCCGAAGGACATCGGCGCCGTCGTCTCGATGAACGCCATGCTCCCACCCATCGCCCGACTCCTCGGTCCACCGTTGGCGAGCGGCCTTACCGCACTGGCCGGTCTCGCATTCGCCTTCTATGCGAACGCGCTCAGCTATCTCGTCCTGATCTGGGCGATGTTGCTCGTTCGTCGCAGCGACATGTTCGAGCGCAAGAAGACGACGCAGCGCAAGGGCCTGGTCCGGGCCGGCTTCTCGTACGCACGACATGACCCGGTCGTCGGTCCCGCGCTGGTGCTCATGTTCGTGGTGGGCTTCGCGGCGTTCAACTTCACGACAGTTCTGCCGCTGATGTCGAAGTACACCTTCGGGCTCGACCCGAAGGACTCCCGCGACTCGGGCCTCATCGCGCTGGTGCAAACCGTGAGTGCCATCGGCAGTTTGTTCGCCGGCGTGCTGATCGGGTGGTTGCGCAAGCCGACGCTCGGATCGCAGGCCTGGGCCGCGGTCATGTTCGGTGTCATGCTGGTCCTCTTCGCGCTGGCGCCGTCGTACTGGCTGTGGGCGGCAATGGCGTTTCCCGTCGGCGTCGTGGCCACCGGGTTCACCACACTGACCACGACGATCCTGCAGACGTCAACCAAGCCGGACATGCTCGGACGCGTCATGGCCCTGTTCTCGATCGCGTTCATGGGCACCACACCGCTCGGTGCCGCCAGCGTTGCGTGGCTCTCGAACATCTTCAGCGCACGCGCCCCGTTCGTCGTCGGCGGTGTCGTGACGGCACTCGGAGGCGCGCTTCTCCTTGCGCGGTCACGTCGACTGGTCGCTGTTCGCCCTGCTTGACCCGACGGCAATCAGCGGTGACTCAGCGCCCACCCGGTCCTTACGTCTGGTCTGACGTTGCTCCGGCGGCGGCGAACTGGGCGTTGTAGAGCCGGGCGTAGGCACCGGCGGCGGCGAGCAGCTCGTCGTGGTTTCCCTGCTCCACGATGGCGCCGCGTTCCATGACCAGGATGATGTCGGCATCGCGGATGGTCGAGAGGCGATGGGCAATGACGAAGCTCGTGCGCGACGCCCGCAGTTGGGCCATGGCCCGCTGGATGCGAAGTTCGGTTCGTGTATCGACCGACGAAGTTGCCTCATCGAGAATGAGGATCGTCGGATCGGCCAGGAAGGCGCGAGCGATCGTGAGGAGCTGCTTTTCTCCGGCAGAAACGGCTGTGCCGTCGTCATCGAGACGGGTGTCGTAGCCATGGGGGAGGTGGCGAACGAAACGGTCGACGTAAGCGGCCTGCGCCGCCGCCAGTATGTCGGCCTCGGACGCGTTCGGGTTTCCGTAGGCGATGTTCTCGCGGATCGTTCCCGAGAACAGCCATGTGTCCTGCAGCACCATGCCGACATGGGATCGGAATGCCCGGCGCGGCATCGTGGCGATGTCGTTTCCGTCGATGGTGATGCGGCCGCGGTCGAGGTCGTAGAACCGCATCAGGAGATTCACCAGCGTGGTCTTGCCCGCCCCGGTCGGACCGACGATGGCCACGGTGCGGCCCGGCTCGGCAACGAGCGACAGATCGGCGATCAACGGCTTGGCCGGATCGTAGGAGAACGCTACGTGTTCGAACGCGACACGACCGTCGGTCACGGCCGGCTCATCATCAGCGCGCTGTCTATCTGCCGGTTCCTCGGGTGCGTCGAGGAACTCGAAGACGCGTTCGGCAGACGCCACCCCTGATTGGAAGACCGTGAACATCGACGCCATCTGGGTCAGAGGCTGGGTGAACTGGCGCGTGTACTGGATGAACGCCTGCACACCACCGATCGACAGTGAGCCGTTGGCCACCATGAGTCCACCGGCTACGGCGATGACCACGTAGTTGAGGTTGCCGAGCACCATCATCATCGGCTGGATGGTTCCAGAGATGAACTGGGCGCCGAAGTTGGCGCGGTGGAGTCGTTCGTTCACCTCATCGAAATGCTGCTCGCTCTCGACCTGATGGCCGAACACCTTCATCACGGAGTGGCCGGTGAAGGCTTCCTCGACGTGACCGTTGAGTGCGCCGGTGTGGCGCCACTGCGCCACGAAACGTGTTCTGCTCTTGCCGCCGATGAACTTCAGCCCCCACAGCGAGAGGGGAATGGTGATCGCCGCGCACAGCGCGAGTTTCCAGGAGATCCAGAACATCATCGCCAACACCCCGATGAGTTGCAGCGCTGAAGTGAGCATCTGACTCAACGTCTGTTGGAGGCTCTGGGCGATGTTGTCGACGTCGTTCGTGACTCGGCTGAGCAGATCACCGCGAGGAGTGCGATCGACGTAGCCGAGCGGGAGGCGATGGAGTTTCGCTTCGGCCCTGGCTCGGAGCGCGAGCATCGTTCGCTGTACGATCCGGGCGAGCAGCCGACCCTGCGTGGCGGCGAGGATGGCGGACAAGACGTAGAGACCGCCGGCGAACCAGAGGGTCCGGTGAAGCGCGGAGAAGTCGACTCCCGTTCCGGGACGGCCGCGACCCCGCCCGTACACGCCGCGCACGATCAGATCGGTGGCGTGTCCGAGGACTCGGGGTCCCGACACGTACAGCGCGACGCTCACAACGGCGATCGCCACAACGGCGATGAGTCCGGCGCGCTCGGGCGCCATCAACGCCAGCAGCCGACGCACCGACGCGCCGAAGTCTTTGGACTTCTCCGCCGGCATTCCTCCCGCGCCCATCGGGCCCCGGCCCATCACGGCCCGATTCGCCTGTGCCTGTTGACGCTGGATGCGGGGATCGAACTCGGGACCCTCGTCCTGCCGAGCGCCTGCTGACGACGGAGTGGTCGTACTCATGCGGCGTCCTGCGTCGCGTGTTGCGATTCGACGATCTCGGCGTAGGTCGGACACGACACCACGAGGTCGTCATGCGTGCCGAGACCGACGATCACGCCGCCTTCGAGGACCACGATCTGATCGGCGTGGCGCACCGTCGAAATTCGTTGCGCCACGATGATCACTGCTGCGTCTGAGGTCTCGGGTGCCAGCGCGGCACGCAGGCGGGCATCGGTGGCGAGGTCGAGCGCAGAGAACGAATCGTCGAACAGGTACAGGTTCGGGCGACGCACCAGCGCCCGGGCGATTGCCAGGCGCTGACGTTGGCCACCCGACACGTTGGTGCCTCCCTGCTCGATGCGAGCCTCGAGCCCGCCGGGCATGGCCCGCACGAAATCAGCCGCCTGCGCAACGGTGAGCGCTCGCCAGAGATCGTCGTCGGTGGCATCGGCGTCGCCGTAGCGGAGGTTGCTCGCCACCGTGCCGGAGAACAGATAAGGCCGCTGCTGCACGAGACCGATGCGGCCCCATAGCGTCTGGAGGTCGACGCGTCGAACGTCGACGCCGTCGACTTGGACCTCGCCCGTGGTCGCGTCGAAGAGCCGAGGAATGAGGTTCAACAGGGTGGTCTTGCCTGACCCTGTGGCACCGATGATGGCCGTCGTCTGGCCGGCCGCGACCCCGAACGAGATGTCCGACAACACCGGGGTCTCGGCGCCCGGGTAGTGGAACCCGACGTGGCGGAACTCCAACGTTCCGTGACCCGGCAGTTCGGTGAGGGCGCCGTCGGCCTGTGCCACGGTGCTCGGCGTTTCGAGCACCTGCACGACGCGTTCGGCGCACACCCCAGCGCGTGGCGCCATCGACAACATGAATGTCGCCATCATGACCGATAGCAGGATCTGCACGAGGTACGACAAGAAGGCGATGAGCGCGCCAATCTGCATCTTGCCGGCGACGATGCGGTCGGCCCCTATCCATACGGCCGCCGCGCTCGAACCGTTGAGGACGAACATCACGATCGGAAACATCAGGGCCTGGAGGCGACCGGCGGCAAGCGACGTCGCGGTCAGCGAATCATTGGCCGTTGAGAAGCGTTGCGTCTCGTCGGGCTCACGGGTGAAGGCCCGAACCACGCGGATGCCGGTGATCTGTTCGCGGAGGATCTGATTGACCCGATCGATCCGGACCTGCATGACCGAGAACAACGGGATCATCCGACGAATCACCGAACCGGCCACGAACAGCAGGACCGGCACGCTCACGGCAAGCAGGGTGGAGAGTCCGACGTCTTCGCGCAGCGCCATGATGACGCCTCCGACAATGGTGATCGGAGCGGCGACGAACAACGTGCAGGTCTGCTGCACGAGCATCTGGACCTGCTGCACATCGTTGGTGATGCGGGTGATCAGCGATGAAGCCCCGAGTTCGGACACCTCGCGTGACGAGAACGCGGTGACGGTATGGAAGAGATCGCGACGTACGTCGCGTCCGAAACCTGTCGCCGCCTGCGAACCGAAGTACACCGCGGCGACCGCGAAGCCGACCTGCACGACGGTGACGAGCAGCATCTGGCCACCGTGCGTCCAGATGAAACGGCTATTGCCGGGCAGCACCCCTTTGTCGATGATGGCTGCGTTCAGGCTCGGGAGGTAGAGCGCCGCCGCGGTCTGCAAGGACTGGAACACCAGGACCAGCAGGAGCTGGCGCCGATACGGCCGGAGGTTGCGGCGAAGCAACCGTCCGAGGGCCCGCAGGATCGACGGCCGACCATCGGGCGGGGGACCACCAACGGTCCGGGAAGCTTCGGCCATTTCTCCCAACCTACTGAGCGACCGTCGCGCAACACGAACCGAGGGTGCGATTCCGGTCCGGCTGGCCCGTCAGGAGCCAGCGGCGCCCATCGACGAGAAGTTCAAACGATCATGGCGACGCGCCTGCGGCCTGTCGCTACGTTGACTTCGCCCAGACGTGCGCTCCGCCCCAGTCGATAGCGACGACCGGCTCGTCGCCCACGACCCACGCGTCATGACCGGGCTCGAGCCTGCTCACTTCGCCCGGACCGACTTCGAACTCGTTGCCGTCGGCCATTCGGACACCGATGCGTCCCGAAATGCTGTATTGGAAGTGCGGGGCTTCGCAGAGCTCCGTACCGGCCATCGGTTTGACATGTTCGCTCCAACGCCAACCGGGCTGGAGCGTCATGCGCATGATCGGGGAACCTCCGAGCATGATGATCTCGGCTTTGCCGAAGGGCATCTCTCGGACCTCGGAAGGCGCATCGAACCCTAGGTGTTCGGCGAGTGGCATCTTCGTACCCCCAATGGGTTGGGTCAAGGTCGTGTGATCGTCGCGCCGCCCGAATGGAAAGTCAACCGAAATCTCTCCGGCGTCAAGACGGTCGACCCGGCCCGATTGCGGCGTCCGGTCGCTGCTCGATAGTTGTGCATCACGTCGCTCGCGGAGCGACTCAGCTCTCCAACTCCCCGCACTCCAGCGACACAATCCGCCGTCAACGCGGACCGATCCCGGACGGGCAGACTGGACATATGCCTACGCCTGCCGAAGCATCGTTTGCCTACCGCGAGCTCCTCCCACTCGGACCTGACGAGACCCCGTATCGACTGCTGACCGCCGACGGCGTCTCGACATTCCAGGCGAATGGGAAGACGTTCCTCGAGGTCGACCCCGAGATCATCACGCTGTTGACGCGAGAAGCGATGCGCGACATCCAGCACCTGTTGCGGCCCGGCCACCTGGCGCAGCTCGCGAAGATCCTCGACGATCCGGAGGCGAGCGCGAACGACCGCTTCGTCGCTCTCGATCTCCTCAAGAACGCGGCGATTGCCGCGGGCGGGATCCTGCCCGGATGTCAGGACACCGGTACGGCAATCGTGAAGGGCAAGAAGGGCCAATACGTGCTCACCGGGTCAGACGACAAGGAAGCGATCACGAAGGGCATCTGGGACACCTACGTCCACACGAACCTGCGCTATTCGCAGATGTCCCCGGTCACGTTCTGGGACGAGGTGAACACTGGCAACAACCTCCCGGCCGAGATCGAGATCGAAGCCGTCGGCGGCGACGCCTACAAGTTCTTCTTCATGGCCAAGGGTGGCGGGTCGGCCAACAAGAGTCTGCTCTTCCAGGAGACGAAGGCCTTGCTCAATCCCGCCAGCTTTGCCAGCTGGATGGACGAGAAGATACGTACGCTTGGTACTGCGGCGTGCCCGCCCTATCACCTCGGCGTCGTCGTCGGCGGCACGTCGGCGGAGTACTCGCTCAAGCTCGCCAAGCTGGCCTCGGCCCGCTACCTCGATTCGCTGCCGACGAGCGGCAACCGCGACGGCCAGGCCTTCCGAGATCTCGAGATGGAAGCCGAGGTGCTGAAGATCTCGGCGGCCACTGGTATCGGCGCGCAGTTCGGCGGGAAGTACTTCTGCCACGACGTGCGGGTCATCCGTCTTCCTCGTCATGGCGCATCGTGCCCCGTTGCGCTCGCGGTGTCGTGTTCGGCCGACCGCCAGGCGCTCGGCAAGATCACCGCCGAGGGCGTGTTCCTCGAACAGCTCGAAACCGACCCGGCGCGATTTCTGCCCGACGTGACCCATGACGACCTCACCGATCACGTGGTCAACATCGACCTCAACCTGCCCATGTCGGAGATCCGGGCTGAGCTGTCGAAGCATCCGGTGAAGACGCGCCTGTCGCTCACCGGCACGATCGTGGTCGGACGTGACATCGCCCACGCCAAGCTGAAGGAACGCCTCGACGCCGGCCAGGGTTTGCCGCAGTACCTGAAGGACCGGGCGATCTACTACGCCGGCCCGGCGAAGACCCCCGAGGGCTACGCGTCGGGTTCGTTCGGGCCGACCACGGCGGGGCGCATGGACTCCTACGTCGACGCATTCCAGGCGGCCGGGGGATCGCTGGTGATGCTGGCCAAAGGGAACCGTTCGAAAGCGGTCACCGATGCGTGCGCGAAACACGGCGGCTTCTACCTCGGTTCGATCGGTGGCCCCGCGGCGCGACTCGCCCAGGACTGCATCACCCGCGTCGAAGTGCTCGAGTACCCGGAACTCGGTATGGAAGCGATCTGGGAAATCGACGTGCACGACTTCCCGGCCTTCATCGTCGTCGACGACAAGGGCAACGACTTCTTCCAGTCGGTCTCGCGGCCCGTCTCGATCGGGAAGAAGTGATGGCCCGCAAAGCCTTCACCGGATTCGGCGTCGGACCGACTGCCGATGCCGCCATCGATCGAACCCTTGCGCCTCTCCCTGCCGGGATTCTGCGGGTGCAGGAGATCGCCGTGCCCGACGGTGTGAACCCGTCGAAGCTCGGCACGTGGATCCAGCGCTTTGCCCTCGACGACACGATGTCCGACGACGCCCCGGCCGAGTTGCACGTGCACATACGAACCGCAGCAGGCGCGCTCGATGATCCGAACGTAATCCTCGCCATCGACATGACGGGTTCGCCCGCCGGCGACAAGATGCGGGCGCGCCTCGGTGCGACCGACGCCGACCTGACGTACCTGCTCTTCGGTCTCACCGTTGCCGAGTGACCACCGGCACTCTCGTGAGGTAATCCAAAACTGAAATACTTTGTTCTGGCGTGCGGTTGGAACCGAAACGCCACGATCGAAAGTGCCATCTATGACCTCCGCCCCCATCACCGTCCACCGAGCCCAAGAGCGCTTCGAGACGAAGCTGTCCTGGCTCGCCGGGAAGCACTCCTTCAGCTTCGGGAGCTTCTATGACCCCACCAACGTCGGTCACGGCCTGCTCCTGGTCAACAACGACGACGTGATCGCGCCCGGAACCGGCTTCGACACCCACCCCCACCAGGACATGGAAATCGTCACCTGGGTGCTCGAAGGAGAGCTCGAGCACAAGGATTCCGAAGGCAACCGCGGGCTGCTCTACCCCGGTCTCGCCCAGCGCATGTCGGCCGGTACCGGAATTTGGCACTCCGAGAAGAACCCGTCGAACGAACGCCCGGTGCACCTCGTGCAGATGTGGGTGCTGCCCGACACCCAGCGGATCCGCCCCGGCTACGAGCAGCTCGACATCAACGCCGAGCTCGCCAGGGGCGGACTCGTGCCCATCGCCTCAGGAGCGGGACACGACGCGGCGATATCCATTCGTCAGCGCGACGCCGTCCTGTGGGGCGCCCGACTTGCCCCGGATGAGATCGTCCGAATCCCCGACGCCCGTTTCGCCCACCTGTTCGTGCCGAAGGGCGCGGCCGACATCGACGGCTCGCCGCTGCTCGCCGGTGACGCTGCTCGCCTGGCGGGTGCCGGCACCCCGACGGTCACGGCCGGGCCGGAGGGCGCCGAGGTCCTCGTGTGGTCGATGGGGCACTGAACCCCATCGACGTCGGGCCGAGATGCGCCGACGGGTTTTCGTCAGAAGTGGATGACCGGGCAGGTCAGGGTGCGGGTGATGCCCTCGACCAGCTGAATGCGCGACACGACCTGCTTGCCGAGCTCGTCGAGTGACTCGGCTTCGGCCTTGACGATCAGGTCGTAGGGTCCGGTGACTTCCTCGCAACTCACCACGCCGCCAAGGGCGCCCACGGCCTTGCAGACGGAAGACGACTTTCCGACATCGGTCTGCAGAAGAATGTAGGCGGCAACGATCGACACGCCCCTCATCGTAGTGGCGGGGTCGGCAGGGTCGGCGCGGGATCCGCTCAGTCGTTGGGGTCGGGCAGGAGCAGTCCCTCGGCGATCGCCTCTTCCACGATGCCGAGCGCGAAAGTCGTCAGGATCGAACCGGGTTGCATAGTGGCGTGGATGAGCCGACGGGTCTTGTCGGCGGCGATGCCATGCGCTGTCCACGATCCTCCGCCGCTCACCCGGTTCAGCAGCATCGGCTGGAGCCGGTCGATGGTCTTCGCGAACTTCGACTCGGCGGTCTCCTTCGCCTCGAACTCGTCCCAGATGGCCCGGAGACGGGCAGCCTGATCGATCGGGAGCAACGAGAAGATCCGATGCGCCGCGGCGAGCTCGTCGGCTTCCTGCTGTGCAGCGACTGCCGCGTCAGCGGCCGCGTAGATGAACGTGTCGCCGGCATCGATCTCCACGATGTCGTGAAGGAGCAGCATCATGATCACCTTCGAGACGTCGACCGGCTCCGGTGCATGTTCGGCGAGCACCACCGCGAACATGGCGAGGTGCCACGAATGCTCTGCCGTGTTCTCGCGGCGAGAGCCGTCGGCAATCGGTGTCTGGCGGAGAATCGACTTGAGCTTGTCGATCTCGACGAGGAAGGCGATCTGTTCGTCGAGTCGTGCCGGAGAGGTCATGGCCTCTCGTCTAGCCCCGATCAGGCGCTACCGTCGACATCTCTCCCGACGAAGGAACCGCATATGGAACATCGCTATCTCGGACGCAGCGGCATGAAGGTCTCAGCGGTCAGCTACGGCAACTGGGTGACCCACGGTAGCCAGGTCGAAGAGGATGCCGCAGCCGCATGTGTTCGTCGTGCGCTTGAACTCGGCGTGACCACGTTCGACACGGCGGACGCCTACGCCGGTACCCGGGCCGAGTCGGTGCTCGGCCGGGCGCTCGCCGGCGAGCGGCGCGAGGGTCTGGAGATCGCCACGAAGGTCTTCTTCCCGACCGGACGCGGGGTGAACGATCGGGGTCTTTCCCGCAAGCACCTTCTGGAGAGCATCGACGGCTCACTGAAGCGGCTCGGGACGGATTACGTCGACCTCTACCAAGCGCATCGCTTCGACGTCGAGACACCGCTCGAAGAGACCATGCTGGCGTTCGCCGACATCGTCCGCTCCGGAAAGGCGCTCTATATCGGTGTGTCGGAGTGGACGGCCGCGAAAATCCGCGCCGGCGCCGCTCTTGCCCGTGAACTGCACGTGCCGTTCGTCTCGAATCAGCCGCAGTATTCGATGTTGTGGCGAGTCATCGAGTCCGAGGTCGTTCCGGCGAGCGAAGAGTGCGGGCTCTCCCAGATCGTCTGGTCGCCGATCGCCCAGGGTGTGCTCACCGGAAAGTACCTGCCGGGTCAGCCGGTGCCCGACGGTTCGCGCGCACTCGACCCGACCGGCGCGGTCTTCATCAAGCGGTGGTTGAGCGATCCCGTGCTGACCGCCGTCCAGGAACTCCGCCCCATCGCCCAGCAGGCCGGGCTCACCATGGCCGGGCTCGCCGTCGCCTGGGTCCTCGCCAACCCGAACGTGGCATCGGCGATCGTCGGAGCTTCTCGCCCCGAGCAGCTCGACGACTCCGTCGCTGCCGCCGGGGTTCGTCTCGACGCGGAAACGTTGGCGGCGATCGACGAGGTTCTCGGTGGTCTGGTCGAGACCGACCCGTCGCACACCCAGTCACCGACCGAGCGTCCGTGATCGCTGCTCCGTAGACTGCTGCCATGCCGTTCTACGAATACCGCTGCAAGGAATGTGACACCCGTTTCGAGCAGCAACGGCCGATGGCGGAATCGAGCAGCCCGGCCACCTGTCCGTTCGGGCACACCAACAGCATGCGTCTGCTGTCGAGCTTCGCCGCCGTGGGAGGCGCTGCACCTACAGCGAACATGGCCGCTCCGTCGGCGCGCCCAGCGGGTGGCTGCGGGAGCGGTTGCGGCTGCGCCCACTGAAGAATGCAGACGCTTTCGACGAAGGGCGTCTGCGCCGCTGACGTTGGGGGCCGTCAGCGGCGCAGCGCCACACAGCCGTCGAGAACGGCTGGACCCTCGAGCGCGCCTAGGCCGACGGTGACTTGACGGCCTTGCCGATGAGAGCGACGCCGACGCCGAGGAGCAATGCCGGCCACAGAAGACGCAGCGCCACGCTGGCCAGTGCGCCGATGCCGGCAATGAGCAGTACGCCGCCGAGGATGAAGAAGAGGATGTTGGTGAGTTTCATGGTGTTGGTTTCCTTTGGTGTTTGGTCGGAGTTGAGGAATCAGGGGGCCGTCGGGGCGTCGGGCGTCGGAAGCGTGGCCGGCGCGGTGAGCTCGGCCGAGCGTCCCGACGTTTCCGTCGAGCGCGACGTGAGTTCGCTCGCGCACGGTGTCGAATCTGGGATGAGCTCGACCTCACCGGCCACGATCGTCAGGTCGACATCGACGGAACCACCACCGGGGCAGCCGGGGAAACGGTTGACCCGTGACCCGAACAGCGTTGCTTCGGTGGCCCCGTTGAATCCCGTTTGCGCAGCGACGATGCGTCCGTGGGTCGTGACACTGACGGTCGGTCGAGCCGATCCCGCCGGCAGGCGAACTGTCGCCTGTCCGAAGTCGAGCGAAATCTCGTGCTTCGACGCCCCAGCGGCCCTGGCCTCGAGGCCCGTGAGATCAACGGTGAGATCTCCGGCCCCGAACGTCTGGCTGAACGATTGCTGCCCGGCGTAGGCGACCTGGCGTTCGCCAACGCCGCGCGCCAGGATCCGGAACCCGACGGCGGCGGTGAAAAGAGTCAGAAGGGCGACGAAGAGGACCGAGCCGATCACGAAGCGGCGCAACAGGCTGCGGGGCTGTGTGCGGGGCTCGCGGCGCGAGACAGGGTCCGGCGTTTCGGCGTCCGTCACCGTTGATCCGAGGCGCTCGGCGCGCAGCTCGGCGACCGCCCGGTCGAGTTCATCGACCACCGGATCGTGCAGTTCCGCGAGGGCCTCGGCCTGGAGGTCACGGCGGGAAGGCCCACCCTCGAAGATGCTCATCGTCGGGTCAGCCGAAGACGTTCGAGCAGACGTCCGTCCCGATGCTCCTCCGGCCATCGTCGCCACGCCCGGTTCAACGGTGCCCGAGCCGGCGTCACGTCGGCGCATCAGCACGATGAGCCCGCCGCCGATGAGGAGAAGCGGCCAGAGGCGATCGCCGGCGATGTTCAGATTGAGTTGGTCGAGGATCAGCCCCGCACCGATGGCGACGAGGACCCAGACGCCGAGTGACCGGTTGTGCAGGACCTCGAGTCCGCTCGTCCGAGGAGTGGGGGGTACCGCCTGTCCCTTCGGCCGCTTGGGCAGCAGGACCCAGGCGAGGATGTAAGCGATCACGCCGACGCCGCCCATGGCAAAGGTGAGGAGGAATGCCAGTCGAACGAGCACCGGATCAATGCCGAAGTATTCGCCGATTCCACCGGCGACACCCTTGAAGACGCGATTCTTGCGGCTGCGGTAGAGGCGGCGCTCGGCCGGGACCTCTGTCTCCTCCTTCTTCGCGTTCTTCGGGGAATCCGCCGCATTCTTGGGTTTCTCGGTCTTCACGTGATCCATCGTGCGGGGTTCGCAGCGTTCGTGCATTCAGGTGTTCCCCCGAACCGACCCTGAGACGGCCGGTGTGGTCAGGGTTTTGTTGGGGAGGACCCCGGCAGTCCGGGGGTGTCGGGGCTGTCATCATCGATAGCGTGCCCCGGCCCATCGATCCGCCGCGTCTTCCCGACGCCATGCCGACCGCCACTGGACCCGTGTCGCCGGGCCTGATGGAGCCGGCACCTCCGACCGCCGGCCCGGCCCGCCCGACTCGCCCTCATCTGCCCGTGCGTCCGCATCTGCCCCTGGGGCCGCTCGAAGGCGTCGAGCGTTCCGGGCCGGGGGAGCGGTGGCTTGGTGGCGTCGCCTCGGGTCTCGCCGCGCGGCTCGGCGTCGATCCGTCGATCGTGCGAATTGCGTTCGTCGCGCTCGCGTTTGCGTCCGGTGTCGGTGTCGTGATCTACCTGCTCGCCTGGGTCATCCTTCCGATGCATGCGTCGGCCGGTGCCGGCGGCGGCCGCCCCGCATCGGTTCCTGTCCTCCATGCCGCCGGCGACCCGATCGCCGCGTTGGCCTTCGGGGCGGTGGTGCTCGGATCGTTGTTGCTGATCCAGCAGACCGGACTTCCCTTTCCCACCTGGTTGATCACGGCGATCGTCATCGTCTCCATCGGCTTCTCGATGATCAGCCATGAAGGCCGCCGCTCGATCGAGCACGCGCTGAGCCGTACCGGGACCTCGCCGTGGCGCGGACAGGTGATCCGTTTCGCCATCGGAGGGCTCTTCGTCTTCGGCGGGTTCGCTGGAGTCGTCTCGCGGGCAGGACGGCTGAACGCCCTGACCGGACTCTTCTTCGCCGTCGTCGCTCTCGTCGCCGGACTCGGCGTGATCCTTCTTCCCTGGAGCCGTTCGATGCTTCGTGCACTCAGCGACGAACGCCGGGCGAGAGTCCGTTCCGAGGAGAAGGCGGACATCGCCGCACACCTCCACGATTCGGTCCTGCAGACGCTGGCGATCATCCAGCGCAAGGCCGACGATCCGAAGCAGGTTCAGGCGTTGGCCCGGCGTCAGGAACGCGAACTTCGAGCGTGGTTGTTCAGTGACGGCGACCAGAGCGCCGGGAGACCGCTCTCGATCCGCGAGATGCTCGATGTCGTCGCCGAGGAGGTCGAGCAGGCGTACGGAATCAACGTCGACATCGTCCTCGTCGGCGACGGGCCGCTCGACGACGCCGCTCGCGTCGCTCTCGCCGCCACGCGCGAGGCGCTCGTGAACGCAGGCAAGCATTCGGGCGCGGACAAGCTCGATGTGTACCTCGAAGTTGACGAACGCGAGCTCGTCGTGTTCGTGCGTGACCGCGGGAAGGGTTTCGACCCGGCCGCGGTCTCGGTCGACCGTCGCGGCCTGCGGGACTCGATCATTGGCCGGCTGCAGCGCAACGGAGGGCGGGTCACGATCTCGTCGGCGCCGGGCGAGGGAACCGAGGTGCAGATCGTGATCGGGCGGTCACCGGCGCCCGTGGGTTCAACCGCAGATGAACCTCCAGTCGAGCCGACGAAAGCCCAGCTATGAAAACGCGTGTCTTCCTGGTCGATGACCATCAGCTGTTCCGCAAGGGTGTGGCGGCCGAACTGGCCGACGCAGTGCAGATCGTCGGTGACGCAGCCGACGTCGACACGGCGGTCGCCGGCATCATCAGCGCCCGGCCACAGGTCGTTCTGCTCGACGTCCACCTTCCCGGGGGCGGCGGGGCATCGGTGATCTCGCGGGTGCACGAGCGGGAGCCGGACGTGAAGTTCCTGGCGCTCTCGGTGTCCGATGCGTCGGAAGATGTGATCGCCGTGATCCGTGCCGGCGCCCGTGGGTACGTCACCAAGACGATCAGCGGGGGAGAGCTTGCCGACGCCATCGAGCGCATCGCCGACGGCGACGCGGTGTTCTCTCCTCGCCTCGCCGGGTTTGTGCTCGATGCCTTCTCGACGAACCTCTCCGTCGACACCCCGTCGGATCCGGAGCTCGATCAGCTGACGCAACGGGAAAAGGAAGTGCTGCGGCTCATTGCCCGGGGCTACGCCTACAAGGAAATCGCCCGGCAGCTCACGCTGTCGGTGAAGACGATCGAGACGCACGTGTCGTCGGTGTTGCGCAAGCTTCAGCTGTCGAGCCGCTACGAGCTCACCCGCTGGGCCAACGACCGGCGCCTCTGAGCCAGCCGGTCCCCCGTACCTCGGCCGGCTACGCCTTGCGGCGTGCCGCCTTCTCGCCGGCGGCGCGCTTGGTTTCGCGAGGTGGCTTGCGGGCGACGGGGCTTTTCGGCCGGCCCGCCGGGCGTCGGGGAGCGTCGCCGGTGGCGTCGCTCTCCGACGATGCGTCCGGCTGAGGCTCGTTCGCGGGCGAGGCCAGGATCGTAAGTTCACGTGGTAGCTCGGCTTCGAAGACTCGGGCGTCGTGACCGCCCACGGGAGGAAGCTCGAGACGGCGAGCGTGGAGGAGTAGTCGTGAGGCCGCCTGGGCGACGGGCTTGCTCCCGTAGAGCCGATCCCCGAGGATCGGCGAGTCGCGTGCCGAGAGCTGCACGCGGAGCTGGTGGGTTCGGCCGGTGACCGGAGAGAGCAGGACCTGCTGGCGCTTCGCGTTGGCTTCGCCGAGCTCGATCAGTGTCTCGGCCCGGTCGCCGCCGCGTTCGACCACCGCCATCCGATCACGATGCTCGCGGTCCTGCGCGATGAAGTCGACGAGGCGTCCGGCCTTGAGGCGATGCGGGACAGCGACCACCGCGATGTAGTGCTTTGCGACCTCGTGGCCCTTGAAAGCAGCGTCGAGTTCCGAGCGGAGCGACCGGGGAGCGCTCTTGCGGACGAGCAGCATGACGCCGGATGTGTCCCGGTCGATCCGGTGCACCGGCACCATCGGCTGACCGAGATGATCGCTCAGCAGCGTCACCAAGTTGTCGCGATCGATCACGCCGCGCTCTTCCGGCCGCAACCCGCTCGGCTTGTCGACCACGACGAGTTGGCCGTCGTCGGCGAGAACCCATTTCGGATCGAAGACGTGGGCATTGGCACTGGTGGCGATCGCCCCGCTGATCTCGATCACGTACCCCGTGCGGACCTCCCACGAGTCGTAGGTCACTGGACGGCCGTTGACCCGCACGCGACGTCGGCCGATGAGCATCGACGCGTCGTTCTTGGCGAGTCCGTCGATGAGCAGACGGAGTGCCCGGTCCAGGCGCGCGCCGTCCAGCTCACTCGGAATGATGTAGCGATTTGCGGCGGGCACGGGCGTCAACGCTACTGGCGCCTGACTCCACTGCCCGCCGCCAGCCCCGGAAGGCTTCCGTCGGGTGGTCGCTTGGCACTGCGCCGCTGCCGGCGGTGCCTTCGTCAGTTCTCCGGTGTCTGCTCTCCTGTTGCTTCCAGCGCGTTGCGCAGCGAGCGGTGGAAGTGCTGGACGCCGGGTTCGTTTCGGCCGAAGGTGACGTGTGTCTGCGCTCCCGCGGCGAATCCCCGCTGGATCGACGCACCGACGGTGAAGTCCTCCCCGAGCACGGTCGATGTCACCACATCCCAGTTCTTGTCCCAGTAGTCCGTCGCCTCGGCGAGATGGTCGGCCCGTCCGAGTACCCGTACGGTGACTTCGCTCGAGCCGGGGTCGTCGACGCGCGGGAAGGCGGTCCACGCCTCGAAGTGCATTCCGGACCACACGAGGACGGTGTTCGGGAAGATCTGGTAGGCGTTGATGAGGTGCGGGCCCGGATCGCCTTCCGTTTCCGTCCCCGGGCGGTCGAAGCTGGTGCGCACGGCCGTCATGCATCCGTGCGGTCCGAAGGTCCGATAGGGCGCAAGGTTGGTGCGGATGTGCGGGCCGATCGTGGTGCGATGCAGGACACCGAGGTGATAGGTCTCGAGGAATCCGTCGATGATCACTTTCCAATTGGTCGCCACATCGACGCGGTGGGTGCGGTCGACCGCAAAGCGTTCGATGTCGTACGACGCCAGCTCGCCGTCCAGCTCGGGACCGAGGTACCCTGCCACGTCGATCGACTGGCCAGCCGTGAGCACGACCCACACCAAGCCGTGGCGTTCCTCCGCCGGAAGGGCGACGAGCCCGTAGTCGGTGCGGAGGATGGCCCCGAAGTCGTCGGCGTGCGGAACATGGAGCAGTTCGCCGTTCGGGCGATACGACCACGCATGGTACGGACACGTGAACACCGCGCGATGACCGCACTGCTCCGTCGCTACCTTCGATCCCCGGTGACGGCAGATGTTGAAGAATGCGCCGACGGTGCCGTCGCCCTGACGGACGACGAGCAGCGGGATCCCGGCGACGTCGACGGTAACGAAGTCGTTGGGCAACACCAGCTCCGAAGCGTGGGCGACGACCACTGGAGCGTTGGCGAAAACGTCACGGAGCTCACGAAGAAGGTGGTCGGGATCGAGGTACTCGGACGTCGGATTCTGCAACACCTCATCGGCGAGCGCAGTGGATCCCGTTCGGAGATGCCCGCGGATCTCGTCGGCCAGCGTCTTCTGGGTGGCGGGCTGCATGGGTCTCCGGACGAACTTGTGGTGACGATGTCGTTCCGGGCGAGTCTGGTCCGACGGTGGACCCTCGGCAAGCGGCTCGTACGCCATGCGTCGCCCCACGGTGCGGCAGAACACCTCCTATCGACGTTCGGAGGTGTTCTGCCCCCATATACGGGGGCAACCTCTCTCGCAGCGCGTCAGGCGGCGGCGGCGATGAGGCGGGCTCGCAGATCGGCGAGCTGGGTGCGCATCGCTTGGGGGAGGTGGTCACCGAGTTTGGTGAAGTGCTCCTCGACCTTGGGCAGTTCGGCCAGCCACTCGGCCGGATCGACGCGTAGCGCGGCGTCGAGATGGTCGACGGACACCGAGAGGCCGTTGACGTCGATCGCTCCGGGGGCCGGGAGGTGGCCGACGGGTGTCTCGACCGCGGTGGCGGTGCCCTCGAGGCGTTCGATGATCCACTTGAGCACTCGACTGTTCTCGCCGTAGCCCGGCCACACGAACTTGCCGTTGGCGTCCTTGCGGAACCAGTTGACGGAGTAGATGCGCGGGAGCTTCGACGCATCCGTCGACGTGCCGATGTCGAGCCAGTGCTGCATGTAGTCGGCCATGTTGTAGCCACAGAACGGAAGCATGGCGAAGGGATCGAAACGGAGGTTGCCGACCACGCCAGCTGCTGCCGCTGTTGTCTCGGATGCCACGGTGGCGCCCATGAACACGCCGTGCTCCCACGACAGCGACTCGGTCACCAGCGGCACGGTGGAGGCCCGTCGTCCGCCGAAGAGGATCGCCGAGATCGGCACACCGGCCGGGTCCTCCCATTCGGGGGCGATCGACGGGCACTGCGAAGCAGGCACGGTGAAGCGCGCGTTCGGATGGGCCGCCGGCGTTTCGGACTCGGGCGTCCACGTGTTGTGACGCCAATCGGTGAGTCGGGCCGGCACTTCCGCGGTCATGCCCTCCCACCACACGTCGCCGTCCTCGGTCAGGGCCACGTTCGTGTAGATCGCGTTGCCCGACAGCGACGCCATCGCGTTGGGGTTGGTCTCCTCGCCGGTTCCGGGAGCGACCCCGAAGAACCCGGCTTCGGGGTTGATCGCGTAGAGGCGGCCGTCGGCGCCGAACTTCATCCAGCAGATGTCGTCGCCGACGGTCTCCACCTTCCAGCCGGGAATGGTGGGCACGAGCATGGCGAGGTTGGTCTTGCCGCACGCCGAGGGGAACCCGGCGGCGATGTAGTGCTTCCGTCCGGCGGGTGACGTGATGCCGAGGATGAGCATGTGTTCGGCCATCCAGTTGTCGTCGCGGGCCATGACCGACGCGATGCGCAGTGCGAAGCACTTCTTGCCGAGCAGCGCGTTGCCGCCGTAGCCGGAACCGAATGACCAGATCTCGCGGGTCTCGGGGAAATGGCAGATGTACTTGTTGTCGGCGTTGCACGGCCACTTCACGTCCGCCTGACCTGCAGTGAGCGGCATCCCGACCGAGTGCAGGCACGGGACGAAATCGCCGTCGCCCAGCGTGTCGAGGACGCGCTGCCCCATGCGGGTCATGATGCGCATCGAGACGGCGACGTAGGCCGAGTCGGTGAGCTCCACGCCGATGTGGGCGATCGGCGAGCCGATCGGACCCATCGAGAACGGCACGACGTACATCGTCCGGCCGGCCATGCAGCCGTCGAAGAGCCCGGTGAGCGTTGCCTTCATTTCGACCGGGTCACGCCAGTTGTTCGTTGCGCCAGCGTCAGCCTCGTCGAGTGAACAGATGAATGTGCGGTCCTCGACGCGGGCGACGTCGCCGGGATCGCTCGTGGCGAGGTACGAGTTCGGCCGCTTCGCTTCGTCGAGGCGGGTGAAGGTGCCGTTGTCCACCAGGAGCTGGCAGAGCCGTTCGTATTCCTCGGCCGAGCCGGTGCACCATTCGATCTGTGCCGGCTTCGTGAGCGCGGCGACGTCGGCGACCCAGGCGATGAGTTTGGCGTTCGTGGTGGGCGCAGCTGTGGTCGTGACAGTGGACATCGGAACTCCTGAACCGTGCTGGCGCGCGATATCGGTCGAAGATGACCGAGGCCGTGCGCCGAAGATCTGTTGGGTCCGCGTCGTCCGCTGGGTCGTGCCGCCGCGACTGACCGGGAGGTCAGTCGAAGCCGGGCGTTCCCATGTCGAGCTCCGAGCCGAGTCCGAGCTTCGTGGCCAGGCCTTGGCCGTTCACGCCGAACACGACGCGCTGACCCTGACGAAGCATGCGGAAGATCGAACCGTGGAGCGCGTCGTCGGCAAGGTCGTATTCGGTCCGTTCCGGGTTGTCGCGCAGGAGAACTCCCTGGCGGGTCACTGGGTCATAGGACTTCACAACGCCCTGCATGTCGATGCGCCTCCTCGAAGAGCAACTACGGATGAAGCGGGCAGGCTACCGGAGGGATCCGGGCCTTCCCGAGTCTGGCTGATCTTCGGACCAGATATCAATACGAGTGAAGGAAAACCCGGTTCTATCTGTAGTTGAGATGGCCTATCGCCGCAGGGTCGAACGGCCCAGGGAACCAGGGGCATCGGCGCAACGACACCACGACGGCCAGCCCGGACGCGAAACGAGACGCCCCAACCGCAGCGGTCGAGAGCGTCTCGTGGCTGGCAGCGGGTGACCGCGAGCAAAGCGGGCACCAGCGCGCTCGGCCGGTGGTGCCGGCCGGAGAAAGCAGTTCTACTTGGCGACGGGCGTGTGCGAGGCCTTGACGATCTTGCCGGCGCGCAGGCAGCCGGTGCAGACGTTGACCCGCTTGACACCGCCACCGACAACGGCGCGAACCCGTTGGATGTTCGGATTCCAGCGACGCTTGGTGCGGATGTGGGAATGGCTCACGCTCATGCCGAACGAGGGCTTCTTGTTGCAGATCTCACAGACCGAGGACATGACAGTTCCTTTGTTCGTCACGTCGCACGACGCAACCACTCCAGCAATGATGCACACAGACCGACGAAACCGTCCGTTTGCGAGCGGTAGATCGTACCAGCCCCGGCTGCCTTCACCTACACCCTCACCCTTGTCGACACGGTCCCGCCCACCCGAGTGCCGCAGTATCCGTGGGCCAGCTGGCTCGCAAAGGCCGGGAGACTTCGAGAAAGCGCGCCCTTCCTGGCCCGAGCGAGCCTGCTGGCCCACGGGGATCGTCGCCGCCAGTGCCGAAGCGGCTCAGAGCGTTGCTGCCTCGTAAGATGGTCGACCCATGTCAGCGCCAGAATCCCTTGCTCCTCCCAGCGCACGGACGGCGCTCACCGCCGACGATTTCGTCGGGTGGATCGTTGCCTTCCGTGATGGTCTTCGGGCCAATCAGGCCGCGATGAATCGCCTCAACGTCTATCCGGTTCCCGACGGCGACACCGGCACCAACATGGCCCTCACGTCCGAAGCAGTAGTCGTCGAGTTGGCGTCGGCGGCAGACAACGCGCCGCTGACCGTCGCGTCGGCCTGCCAGGCCATCGCTCACGGGTCGCTCATGGGAGCACGGGGCAACTCCGGCGTCATCCTCTGCCAGATCCTGCGTGGGCTCTCGACGGAGTGCCGAAGCCACGAATCGGTTTCCGCTCCAATCCTGGTCCGGGCGTTGGCCACGGCGTCAACCGCCGCGTACGGCGCGGTGATCAAGCCGATCGAGGGCACGATCCTCACGGTGGCTCGGGGCGCGGCAGAGGCAGCTGCGGCGCTGCCGGATTCGGCGTCACTCCTCGAGGTCGTCGAAGCCGCTCGACTGGGCGCGGCCGAAGCCCTGGCCTCGACGCCCGACCTGCTCCCCGTGCTGAAGGCCGCCGGGGTCGTCGACTCGGGTGGCACCGGCTACCTCGTGCTCATCGACGCCCTTCTGCACCAACTCGACGGCCGGGCCATCCCGCCGGTCGAGGCACCGGGCAATGATCTTCCGCCCGATCCGCTCGGCGACCCGGCCTCGCCGGCGTCCCCCGACGGCGCCAAAGGCGTCGAGGAACTTCGCTACGAGGTCATGTACTTCCTCGAGGCTCCGGACGAATCGATCGCCGGGTTCAAGGACGCGTGGGCGGCCATTGGCGACTCGATCGTGGTGGTGGGCGGCGACGGACTGTGGAACTGCCACATCCACACCGACGACGTTGGTGCGGCAATCGAAGTGGCGCTCGACATCGGTCGGCCGCGTTTGATTCGAGTCACCGACCTCCACGAGGAAGTGGAGGAGGAGCGGTGGGTTCGCGAGGCAACGGGTGCATCCATCGTCGACGAGCCGCCGCGCGTGCACGAGCCTTGCGAAACCGCTGTCGTCGTCGTCGCCACCGGTGACGGCATACGGCGCCTGTTTCTTTCGCTCGGCGTCCAGCAGGTGGTGACCGGCGGCCAGTCGATGAACCCCTCGACGGCGCAGTTGCTCGAGGCGGTCGAGGCATGCCCGTCGGACAGCGTGGTGATCCTGCCGAACAACAAGAACATCATCGCCGTCGCCGAACAAGTAAGTACGCTTACTGCAAAGCGCGTGAAGGTGATCGGCACGCGAGGGGTCACCGAAGGGCTCGCCGCAGCGATGCAGTACGACCCTCAGGGCGAATTGGCGGCGAACGCCGCCTCGATGCTGGCGGGAGCAACAGCAGTCGTCAGCGGAGAGATCACCGTGGCGGTGCGCGACTCCACGTCCGATGCCGGTCCGATCTTCGAGGGCGACCACCTCGGTCTCACCCGCACCGGCGGCATCGTCGTCGTGCAGCGGGAGTTGGTCGACGCCTGCACCGGCCTGCTCAGCGCCATCGTCGGGGACGGCCACGAGATCGTCACCATCATCGAGGGAGACGGCGCGTCCGCAGGAACGACCCGAGCGATCACCGAGTGGCTGGCCGACAACCGACCCGGGGTCGAGGCCGAGGTACACCACGGCGGTCAGCCCCTCTACCCGTACCTCTTCGGCGTGGAGTAGCCCGTTCGGCCTATTGGACCGCCCTTGGCTCAACGCGGCGGCCTTTGGCGCCGATGCAGGGGACATGCCGGGAGTTTCGACGCCGTCCCCGTGGCCGGACGAACGCCACAGCGACGCGCTCGTCGACGTGACTCGGGACCTGCTCGATCTTCGTGCCACCGACACGGCGGACCGTCGAGACGGCGAGCGTCGTGACGATGTGCCCGGTCGGCGGCCCGGCGACCTCGCCGCGGTCCGGCTTCGCTATGTTCATGCGACCATCGGTGTCATCGCCGGGTTCGGCGCGATGGTGTGCGCGGGGTTCGCGTTGTTCCGTCCGCCCGTCACCCGACGCGCCAGCGAGCTGTGCGGGGACGGCCTCGGCGGGCAGGTCATCATCCATCGGGGCCTCAGCTGGCTCTGGATCCCGGCGATGATCGGGATGGTGCTCGCCGTCGTGGTCCCGCACCGAAAGCAACGTCCCGTCCTGACCCTGTTCTGCGCCGGGTTGGTGCTCGGCATGGGCGCCGGGGCGATGCTGCGGGTGGAGACGGTTGTCGCGGGTCTCTGCCTCGCCTGACGACGCCTTCGCCTGACGCCCCGCTCGCGAGGTCGAGAGCTGGGGTTCAGCCGGTGCCGGACAACGAATGCAGCACTCCATCGCCGTAGCGTTCGAGCTTCGTTTCGCCGACGCCGCCGACGGACGCCAATTCCGCCAACGTCGACGGATGCCGTGTTGCGATCTCTCGCAGGGTTGCATCGTGGAACACGACGTAGGCAGGAACGCCCTGCTCCTTCGCCGTTGCGGCGCGCCACGCACGAAGCCGCTCGAATCGGTCGGTGGCATCGGGCGTCAGATCGACGACGGCCGCCTTGGCGCCGTTGCGGGTCGACGTCGCTTTCGCTCCTTTCGCCGGGCGCGCGATCTCGGTGCGCATCATCACGACGCGTTTGCGACCCAACACTTCGGCGCTCGCGTCGGTGAGGACGAGCGTGCCGTAGTCGCCTTCCACACCGACGAGACCCTGCGCGAGGAGCTGGCGGATCACGCTGCGCCACTCCGTGTCGCCATGTTCCGAACCGATACCGAACACCGTCAGATCATCGTGGCGATGCTGCACGACTTTGTCTGTGCGCTTACCAGTCAGGATGTCGATGATCTGGCCAGCACCGAACTTCTGATTCCGTTCCCGTTGTAAGCGCGACACGGTCGAGAGGATCTTCTGGGCTTCGACGGTTCCGTCCCACTGCTGGGGCGGGCTCAGGCAGGTGTCGCAATTCCCGCATGGCTCGCTCGCCTGGCCGAAGTAGTTGAGGAGTTGCACGCGTCGGCATTGCACGGTCTCGCACAGCGAGAGCATGGCGTCGAGATGCTCTCGCAGCCGTCGCCGGTGGACAGCATCTCCGTCGGACGTATCGATCATGCGTCGTTGCTGCACGACGTCTTGCAGTCCGTACGCGAGCCAAGCCGTCGCCGGGAGTCCGTCCCGTCCGGCGCGTCCGGTTTCCTGGTAGTACCCCTCGACGGACTTGGGGAGGTCGAGGTGAGCGACGAAACGCACGTCGGGTTTGTCGATGCCCATACCGAACGCGATGGTGGCGACAACGATGAGTCCGTCCTCGCGGAGGAACCGTGCCTGGTTCTTCGCTCGCACCCGGTTGTCGAGCCCGGCGTGATAGGGCACGGCGGGAAAGCCGTTGTCGTTGAGGAACTCGGCGGTCTTCTCGACCGACGCGCGTGACAGGCAGTAGACGATGCCCGCATCCCCCTCGTGCTCGCGGCGGAGAAGATCGAGCAATTGACGGTTCGGGTTGGCCTTGCCGACGACGCGGTACTGGATGTTCGGCCGGTCGAAGCTGGCGACGAAATGTCGGGCGTTGTCGAGTTTGAGTCGCGACGTGATCTCCGCGTGGGTCGCCTTCGTCGCCGTGGCCGTCATCGCGATGCGCGGCACGTTCGGCCACCGATCGTGGAGATCGGAGAGCATGAGGTACTCCGGCCGGAAATCGTGGCCCCACTGCGATACGCAATGGGCTTCGTCGATGGCAAACAGGGCGATCGTGCCGCGCTCGAGCAGTCGCATGGTCGACTCGACCCGGAGGCGCTCCGGCGCGAGATAGAGCAGGTCCAGGCGACCGGCAAGGAAATCGCGCTCGACCTCCATGCGCTCCTCCGGACTCTGCGTCGAGTTGAGAAAGGCGGCGCGTGCACCGACGGCGCGTAGCGCGTCGACCTGGTCCTGCATCAGGGCGATCAGCGGCGAGATGACAACGCCGGTTCCGTTTCGGACGAGCGCCGGTACCTGGAAGCAGAGCGACTTCCCGCCCCCGGTCGGCATGAGAACGAGGGCGTCGCCACCATCGATCACGTGGGTGACGATCGCCTCCTGATCACCGCGGAATGCGTCGTAGCCGAAGACCCGCTTCAACACGGTCCGGGCAGCGTCGACCGTGGTGCTCATCCCCTCAGTGTTGCCCACCGCCCGTCCGAGCGGCGCACGTCTCCTGGGTCATTGCGTGCACCGGGTGGGCTGGCGTGCACAGGTGCACAGATCCCGACCCATTGCACCCGAGCCGACCCCGGTCTGTGGCGGCTCGAACGCACTACTGTGCCTGGCATGTCGGATTCGCCGATCTACACCCTCTCCACGCTCGACGAATTGCGCGGCCTCTACCGCGAACCGTCCACGTTGGTGCGGAACAAGGTGAAGTCCGTGCTCGATCCGATGAGCATCGGGTTCGTCTCGCGCTCGCGTTTTCTCCTGATCGCGACGTCGGACCGCAGCGGTCGACTGGACGTGTCACCTCGTGGTGGTCCACCGGGTTTCGTCCGGGTCCTGGAATCCGGGGCGATCGCCATTCCGGACCTCAACGGCAACAATCTGATCGACTCGCTCGGCAACATCGTCGAAACCGGCCAGGCTGCCTGCCTCTTCGTGGTTCCCGGCCGAGACGAAACCCTTCGCGTGAATGGCCCGGCACAGGTGTCGGTCGACCCCGAGGTGCTTCGCTCGTTCGGCGATCAGCTCCGCACCCCGAAGACGGTCATCATCGTCGAGCCCGTCGAGGTGTTCATCCATTGTGCGAAGGCATTTCGCCGTGGAGGCGTGTGGGACCCGATGACGTGGCCGGCTGACGGCGACGAAACTCCCGACGGCGTTGACATCCTCGCGTGCCAGTTCGCCCTTCCTGACGGCGGTGCCGACCTCCGATCGAGGATGGAGGCCGGCTACGCCGCCGAGCTCGCCGCCGATATCCCCACGACGGCGCTCTGACACCGCACGCTGGTCGCGCCCGTACAGCTTCGGTTTCGTGCACCCGGTGCTCCTGGACAGGCTGTCAGAGGGCTGGGCGTACGCTCGTCAGCTGTGAGTTCGCAGGCCGGTGACGCAATAGAGGCCGGCCGACGCCTTCGTCAGCTGGCGTCCATCGGGGTGGAGCGTCTCGACGGCGTCGGCGCGAAGAAGCTGGCCGCGCTGCGCGATCAGGGTATCGACTCCGTGCTCGATCTCCTCACCACGTTCCCCCGGCGCTACATCGACCGGACGGCGCAGAAGCCGATCCGCGACATGGTTCCCGGCGACGAGGCGCTGGTGCTCGCTACGGTGAAACGCAGCGAGGCCCGACGGAGCCGCCAGGGGCGCACCTTCGTCGAGGTCGACGTCTTCGACGGCTCGGGCTACCTGAAGGCCACGTTCTTCAACCAGCCGTGGCGGGCGAAGCAGTTGCCGGCCGGCACGGAGGTGGCGATGTTCGGCAAGCTCGACATCTTCAACGGGCAGCGCCGGATGACCAACCCGGTCGTGGACCTCGTCGGCGGCGACAAGACGGGCAAGATCGTCCCGCTCTATCCGCAGTCCGAGAAGAGCGGACTTACGACCGGCGAGATGGCGGGATGGGTCGGCGAGGCCCTGCGGCGGGCGGGCCGGTTCGCGGATCCGCTGCCACGCCAGTTCCGTGACGCTCTCGACCTCGTCGGGCGCGACTGGGCGATGCATCAGATCCACGAGCCGGAGGCCCTGGGTTCCACGCATGCCGCTCGCAAGCGTCTCGCCTTCGACGAACTCCTGCGACTTCAGCTGGTGCTGGTGATTCGTAAGCGCGCGGTTGAACGCGACTCGATCGGCATCGTGCATCCGTCAGCTGCGCTCGAAGGCCATGGCCCGTTCGTGTCCGCATTCCACGCGTCGCTGCCCTTTCCGCTGACCGGTGCCCAACGACGCGCCAACGCCGAGATCGCCCGCGACCTGGCCTCGCCGCTGCCCATGCATCGGCTTCTTCAGGGTGACGTGGGCGCGGGCAAGACCCTCGTCGCTGTCACGGCGGCGCTGATGGCAATCCAGGACGGTCATCAGGCCGCTCTCATGGCACCGACGGAAGTGCTCGCCGAGCAGCACTTCATCGGCATCCGCCGGGTTCTCGACGCCGCTGCGCTGACCGTCCGCGAAGAAGGTTCGCTGATGGGGGAGCGGCCGGTCATGGTGAAGCTCCTCACCAACCGCACGACGGCGGCGGAGCGTCGCGATCTCTTCGGTGCACTTACGAATGGCACGGTCGACTTTCTCATCGGAACCCACGCGCTGATCGGTGAGCGCGTCGAGTTCCACTCGCTCGGCGTCGTGGTGATCGACGAGCAGCACCGTTTCGGCGTGGAGCAACGAGCCGCGCTGCGGGCCAAGGGGAACGGACGTGACCCGGACCTCCTCGTCATGACGGCAACCCCGATTCCCCGCACGGCCGCAATGACGGTGTACGGCGACCTCGACACGACGATCCTCGACGAGCTTCCACCGGGCCGCACGCCCATCGTCACCCAATGGTGTCGCACCGAGCTCGAAGTGTCGGCATGCTTCGCCCACATCCGCGACGAAGTTGCTGCCGGTCGCCAGGCCTACGTCGTCTGTCCTCTCGTGGAGGGCTCGGAGAAGATCCAGGCGCGCTCTGCCACCGAAACCTATGAGGAGCTTCTCGGCGGGGAACTCCACGGACTTCGGCTCGGGCTTCTCCACGGCCAGCTGCCTTCGACGGAGAAGGAGTCCGTGATGGGTTCTTTCCGCGCACGCGACCTCGACGTGCTCGTTGCCACAACGGTGATCGAGGTCGGTGTCGACGTCCCGAACGCGACGGTCATGTGCATCCTCGACGCCGATCGCTTCGGCATCGCCCAGCTCCACCAGCTGCGCGGCCGCGTCGGCCGCGGCGCGGACAAGTCGTTCTGCTACCTGCTCGCGGAGCCGAAAACCCCGGACGGCGAGGCGCGTCTCGAGGCGATCGAACGTTCCACCGACGGGTTCGAGCTCGCGGAGATCGATCTCGAACTCCGCGGGGAGGGTGCGATCCTCGGCACCCGCCAGAAAGGGCGGAGCGACCTCCGCCTCGCCTCGCTCCGCAAGGACAAAGAACTCGTCGTCGAGGCCCGCCGCACGGCCATTGCGATCGTCGCGTCCGACCCCGAGCTGCTCGGGAACCCAGAGCTCAAGGACGAGATCTCGCTGTTCGTCGATCCAGAAGAAGCCGAGTTTCTCTTCAAGGGATGAGTCACCTGGCCCGCGTTCGCGTCGGGCCGGAGGTTGAATCCTGCTTCAGCGTTGACGATGAGCTGCCGAAGAACCGGAGATGGGACATGACGGTTCTCCTCGCACACCTGTTCCGGTCGCCATCCTCGGCGTCGGTACGACCGGCCGGGCCTACGCCGACGCGTTGGTCGATCACCCCGATCTGCACCTCGTTGCTGCGGTCGATCCGAACGTCGAACGGGCGCGCCACGTCCTCGCCGGCAACGAGACCGGCCATGCCCTGCGGTCCGTCCACGATCTTCTCGACCTCGCCCCGTCACTCGGAGTCCGAGCTGCGATCGTGTGCTCGCCGACCCTGACGCACGTGCCGTCGGTGACGGTTCTTCTTGATCGTGGGATCGGTGTGCTCTGCCACCCACCGCTGGCTCCCAGCCGTCCTTCGGCCCGGATGGTTCTTGACACCGCGCGTCGTTCGCGTGCCCTCCTCATCGTGGCGCTCGACCATCGGCGGGCCGATGAGGTCTCGGCTGCGGCGGATCTCGTCGCCACCGGCGCACTCGGCGACATCCGGCTGGTGCGGGTGCACCTCCGCAACGGTCAGCCGGCGGAGCACGGCATCCTGCGCGAGCTCGGCACAGTCGGACTCGATCTCGTGCGGACTCTTATCGGTCCCATTCTCCACGTGACGGCCGACGCATCGGACGTCTCCGATGCCCGGACGACTACCGCCCAACTCCTCGTGCGCGCGGCCGGCGACGTCACCGCCAGCGTCGTCCTTTCGGCAGACTCCGCGCTCGCCCCGGGGTGGGAGGTGTTGATCGAGGGTTCCGCCGGCGCCTTGCGCCTCGATGCCGATGGCCTCACCCGCTACGCCGGTCTTGGATGGGAGGCGGTCTGCGGTCGCACCTCGCCGGCCGAACTCCGGCATCGCCATCTCCTCGATTTCGTTGCCGGGCTCGCGGCCGGCGCCACAAGCTCGGCCTTCGATGACGCCAACACCCTTGCCGCTGTCGCCGTGCTCGAGGCGGCGCGACGTTCGGTGGAGACCGGCGGGTGGGCGCGCGTCCTGAGCGATCACCTCGTGACCCGCGCGTAGGTGCGGTCCCCGTACCGCCGACCGGCCACACTGGAGCGGTGCCCGACCTCACCGACGATCGACCGGCTGGGCCGGACCCGGACGATTCACGCACCTGGCCCCGCTGGATGACCCGTTCCGTCCTCCTCACCGGCATCATCGGCGTACTCGTGACCATCGCCCTCACCGTGCGCTGACCCGCCACTGGGAGAGAGGTTGCCCCCATATATGGGGGCAGAACACCTCCGAACGCCGTCGGGAGGTGTTTGGCCGCAGCACCGAACAACCGGCGGGGACTCCGACGGAAACGGACGGTGCCCACGACCCTCGGCTGAGCGGCGCCGGGACGGACTGCCACCTGAACCGTTACCAGTCGGGGTCTTCGGTGTCCTCCGCCCCCGGGACAACGAGGTCCCAGCGATCGAGACAGTCCTCGCACCGATACGTCGCGACGTCACCCGGGAACAGGGGTTGCTCCGCGGTGACGATGGTCAGCAGGTGCGCCCGCCCGCCGCAGTCGATGCAGGTGATGATGAGTGGCGCCGGGTCGTCCGGCTCGACCTCCGGGTTGCTCATGCCGTGGCCTCGTCGTTCGCTCCGGTCAGGTTCGTCCAAGTCGTCGGCGTAACGGCCAGGAACAACCCCTTGGCCTCGACGCAGATCTGTCCGTCGTGGTCGCGCAACTCGCCTTGCACGTGGTAGCGCCTCCGCCCACCCCGCTCGTCCGAGCGCCACGCCTCCACGGTCACGGAACGTCCGTCGAGCGCAACCGGCTTGCGGTAGCGCAGCTCCAGCGTCGCCGTGAGGCAGCGCTGGTCGTGCAGGACCAAGCCGACGGAAGCCATGGTTTCGTCCAGGGCGGTGGCTGCCAGACCGCCATGAAGGTAGCCCGGCATCCCCCGATGGTGCCGTTGGGGGACGAACGTGGCGACACAACTCGGATGGCCCTCACGTTCACCCTTCGCCCACGAGAAGGCGAGGTCATGGGGAGCGGAGCGCGTTTCGTCGGACTCGGAGATCACCATCGCCGGACGACGGTAATCGTCTTCCGGCGCGACGCCGGTTCGACCCACGACCCGTCCGGCGGAGTTCGCCGCCATGGTCGCTGGCCCACGAGTGCATTGGGGACCGGTGGTGTTTAGTACGGTGCCCCCGTGCGCATTGTGGCTGGGACCGCCCGGGGGCGTCGGATCGAAGCCCCCGAGGGGCGAATCACGCGCCCGACGCTCGACCGTGTCCGTCAGGCGATCTTCAACGCCCTGGATGCCCGAGAGCTCGTGCGGGACGCGGTGGTGCTCGACCTGTTCGGCGGATCCGGCGCGCTCGCACTCGAGGCGATGTCCCGAGGAGCCACGAACGCAACGGTTGTCGAAGCCGATCGTGCGGCCGTGACGTTCGTCCGACGCAACGCCGAGGCGGTGGGTTTCGGTGACGAGGTCCGCGTGATCCGCAGTGACGTGCTCCGGTGGCTCGTCGGTGGGGGAGCAATCACGCTCCAGCCGACGCTCGTCCTTGCCGATCCGCCCTACGACTGGGGCAACTGGCCGGAATTGTTCGCATCGCTTCCCGCGTCGGTCGAGTGCGTCGTCGCCGAAACCGGGGTTGCGCTGGCGGCGCTGCCGGGGTGGGAAGTCGAGCGCGAGAAACGCTACGGGGGGACGATCGTTACCATGCTCGTTCCTGTCGATCGTCAGCGCCCCGACGAGTTGTCGGATGCCCAACCTTCACCAACGGAAGCAGAAGTCGAGGTCACCCTGTGAGGAAATGTCTGGTGCCGGGGTCGTTCGATCC
>JANPFX010000020.1:0-2691 GCA_031423635.1 Acidimicrobiia bacterium
CCGGCATCCTGGCCGACCTCATCTCCATCCCCGCCGCCATCTACGCCGTCGCAGCACTCACTGCCGCCTCCGGCCTGCTCGCCGCCGCCCGCATGTACGAGACCCACCCTGCGCCATCACGGGAGGGTAACAACGTCGCACGCTCGCCAGCGTGACCTTCACCGATTGGTGCGGGAACCCGTCGGCGCATCCAGCCGCGGTTCCGGCGGCCCGTCGCCATCGCGGAGACCTGCAGCGAGGGGGGCAGGGGCCGCCAGCGGGAGCCCGGCGCGTTCCCAACCGCGAATGCCGTCGATGATGTCGGTGGCGTTCACGAAGCCGATCTCTTGCAACGCAACTGCGGCCAGGCTTGACGAGTAGCCCTCGTTGCACACCAGCACCAGATGCCGCTCGTAACCGCCGACCGCCGGATGTGCTCGCGCGCTGGTCGGGTCCACCCGCCACTCCAACACCGTGCGGGGCAGGTGCAGAGACCCCGGAATGACCCCATCACGCGACCGATCCGTCGGAGTGCGGATGTCGATGATCAGCGCCGCCCGGCAGTGGGCAACCCTCCATGCGTCGTCGGGCGTGAGCCTCTGCAAACGGGCACGGGCCTCAGCCAGGACCGTGTGGATGCTGCGTGGAGGTCTCGCGCACTGCTGCACGTCCATTTGTCCCCCTCGGCCCACGAGACGCCCGAAGCGGCGTGTGACCAATTCCGATCATTCTCACTTACGCCGGGCAATGCAATGGGCGAACTGAGCGTCATCGAGCTTGGCGTGGAGGTTTGGCCAAAGCACGCGCGGCGGTCCAGCCGTCGGGCCGGTACGGCTCGAAGCAGGCGGCGATCTCTCGACGCCGAGCCCGGCGTGACGCACCGCAAGCCAGAGATCGAACAGGTCACGTCCCTTCTTGCGTTGAAACAGGGCACGAATCTTCGTAGCGATCAGTTCGGCGAGTTCGAAGGTGGCCACTGCCGCGTGACCGTTGAACCACGGACTGTCGATGCGGAAAACGCGGGCCACTACCGGTCGAGCCGGTGATCGTTCGAAGGTGTTGCACCCCAAAGCCCGGATGCGGTCGACCTTTGCGACCGGCGGACCATTGACGGTCAAAGTCGAGATCAACGACTCCTCTCACGACTCCTCCGGCTAGCAATCGGTGGTGTGCTTGACATATAGTTTTAGGCACGCCAAAAATCGCTGGATCCGTTCAGGCCTACAAAAGTTGAGGGTTGAAGTCATGGGAGCAAGTGTTTTGATCACCCTGCGCGAGGGGCTAGAGATCTCTCTCGTTCTCGCGATCATCGTCGGGTACCTCGTAAAGACGGGTCGGTCACAATATCTGCGGCAGGTGTGGGTGGGCGTTGGGGCTGCGACTCTGGTCTGTCTTGTAGCCGGCGTCGCTTTCCGGGCGCTGGTGGGCGAGTACGACGGGAAGTCCGAGCAGTTCATCGAAGGAACCCTGTCTTTTTCCGCCGTGGCCGTTCTGACATGGATGATCTTTTGGATGCGTAGCAACGCCCGTGGTCTTCGCGGCGAGCTGCACAACCGACTTGATTCTGCACTCGAACGATCACCCATGCGGATCACGGTGGTGGCCTTCGTCGCGGTGGCCCGCGAGGGATTCGAGACGGTTCTCTTCTTGATCGGCGCGGAGAATGAAGGCACGACCGGAGCGCAGGTCGTGATCGGTGGGCTCATCGGCTTGGCGATCTCGGCTGCACTCGGTCTGCTGATCTACCGGGGTGGCAAGAAGGTCAACCTGGCCAAGTTCTTCACCTGGACCGGTGCGTTGCTGCTGCTGTTCGCCGCCGGACTGTTCGCCAAGGGTGTGCACGAGTTCCGCGAATTCTTCGGTGTCGAATGGTCATTCGTGGCCGATTCACTCTGGACCGTACGGTCTGGCCCGTTGGCCGAACGACGCACGGTCTATGCCTTCGTCAACGGTCTCTTCGGATGGAGTGCGAATCCTGAGCGCGTTCGGGTCTTCGCCTACTTCGCCTACCTCACCCCGATCGGGTGGCTCTATCTGCGGGAGATGGGCAAGCCCACCACTTCGCACAAGGTGTCACCCAGCAACGTCGCACATCGGCCTGACTCCCGGTGCGAGGGTGAAGCCTCAATTCACCGGCTGGATACGGTCGAGTCGCGGCCATGATCCTTGGGACCCTCGAAGGTGTGGGTGCAGATTTCGGTAGACCGCCAAACGAGCCTGACGGAACATCGTCGGGGCATACGCTCCGGCCGCGACGACAATCCACGCCGCCACAATTCGGACACCAGCGCTCGGGGCTCGACCGACCGTTCGGAATGAACCGACACACCGACTCCGCAGATCCACGGTCGCCATCCTCGCGATTGCCGACCACGGTGGCCGCCGAGTAGAGAAACTTCCCTGTGTCCAGATTCGTCCCGGCATAGGCGCAATCCCGATGTGGACACGCCATGATGTGGATCGATTTCGGCTCCCAAATCGCCGCCGTCATCCGGCGACTACGTCGTGATAGGCGGTTGGCTACCTCACGGTCTGGATGTTCGCGGTTGGTAGGTCGACTCGGCACTACCCCAGCGCGAGCGGACAGCGAGCGCAGCGCGGGCGCGAGGTCGGACAGGTCGTCCATCGTCACTGCGTCAGTCCAACAAGATCGACCTTTGGATTGAGTCCGCGCAGGAAAACTACGCCAGCCGCGAGCGCCAGTGCGGCGAT
>JANPFX010000021.1:0-2576 GCA_031423635.1 Acidimicrobiia bacterium
CGTCAATGGTCAAGGCCTACGTGTGCCGGGCTGCCGAGTGGGTAACCCGCGAGGCGATGCAGATCCACGGCGGCATGGGCTACGCCGAGGAATATCCGGTATCGCGATACTTCGTCGATGCCCGGGTGCTCTCCATCTTCGAAGGCGCCGACGAGACGCTCTGCCTGAAGGTCATCGCCCGGAAACTCCTCGAGGGCGTCGGCACGAAGTAGGCGTGGTCCGTCCGCCTGGTTCCCCCGCCGGAAGGCGGTCAGGAGAGTTCGGGGACGTGGAGTTGGCCGAGCGCGTCGAGCCGACGTCGCCATTCCTTCTGTGCCCCCGACCCCTCCCGGGTCCGCGCCAGCAGAGAGAACATCTGCGCGCGTACGAGGGCGAGAACCGCGTCGGGCGACCACCCGAGCATCGCCAGCCGTTCTGATCGGTAGCCGTCGACGAAGGAGTCCCACACACCATCGGGCGCACGCCGGAAGGTGAGCGACCACCAGATCCACGCCGCGTCGGCCAGCGGGTTGCCGTAACCGGCGAACTCCCAGTCGATCAGGCCGACGAGTTGACCCTCGTCCCAGAGCGTGTTGTGAAAGCCCGCGTCGCCGTGCACCAGCGAAAGGCCGGTCTTCAACGCCGGATGGGCAAAGGCAACATTCGCGACAAGATCGAGCGGTCGGTCGGCCGCCCACCGGGCCGACAGGTCGATATCGAGATCAGCCGGAACATCGAAGGGGCTCAGCGTGGTGTCGTGCACCACGCTGAACACCCGACCGAGCTGGCGCGCGCAGAGCTCCAACTCGTCGACGTCGCTCCTCTGAATGAGGGTCATGCCGGACTCGGCGTCGATCGCACCGACGACGAGCACGGTCCACTCGTCATCGTCGTCCGCTCCGTAGCCGCGCAGAGCGGGCACGGGAAGATCGGTGAAGGCCAGAAACCGCAGGAACTCCGTCTCCCGTCGAAGATCAGCGCGCTTACGGACGTCACTATTCGCTTTGACGACGACCGGATCGCCGTCGATAGTGGTGAAGAAGGTGGTGTTGGAATACCCGCCGACGGTCGGTCTCACTCGTCCGACATCGCCGAATCGCGACAGCACGGCGCGAACCGGTGCCGGAACGACGATGGCGAGTTGTGACATCAGCGGTCGCAGCTCAGCCGGACCTGGAGCGGCCGACCCGGCCGTGTCGGCGTTCGAATCGGGACTCGGCGAGGTCGATCAGGCGCTCGACGAGCTCGGCATGGGTAACCCCGGCCGCTTCCCAGAGCTTGGGATACATCGAGATCGGCGTGAAGCCCGGAATGGTGTTCGCCTCGTTGATCACCCACCCTCGCCCATCCCCCCCTGTCGATCCGTCGTCGAGGAAGAAGTCGACCCGCGCCATGCCCTCACACCGCAGTGTGCGGTACGCAAGCTCGGCCAGACGCTGCCCTTCGAGCAGATCCTTCGGTGGGATCGCCGCGGGGATGGCGTAATTGGCGCTCGCATTCACATACTTGTCCTCGTAGTCGTAGAACGACGCCCCGGGAAATATCTCTCCGGGGGCGGACACCTCGACGACCTCGTTCCCCAACACGGCGAACTCGATCTCCCGACCGCGTATTGCTTCCTCGACCACGATCGTGTCGTCGAAACACATCGCCTCGGCCAAGGCCTCGCGTAACTCCTCTGCCCCACCCGCTTTCGACACACCCACCGACGACCCCATGTTCGCCGGCTTCACGAACACCGGCCAGCCGATCTTCGAGGCCACCTCCGAGGTGAACGACGCAACCGCCGAGTCATCGGCCAGCTCCCACGACCGTCGGGCCAACCACCTCGCCTGCGGGATCCCCACTGCCGCCAGCATCACCTTCGCCACCGCCTTGTCCATCGACAACGCCGAGCCGAGAACCCCTGGTCCCACGTAGGGAACGCCGGCCAGCTCGAGGAGGCCCTGTACGGTGCCGTCCTCGCCGTTCGGCCCGTGCAGCACGGGGATAACCACCGGCAACGCGGCGGGCGTGAGCTGGTCCGCTGCGCCCGCCGCCGGAAGAGCGGCGGTCGGACTCGTGGGCGCGCCGCCGATCTCGACCTGCACCATGGACTCGGTGCCGGCATCTCGTCGATGGAGCGCAAGCGCCGAGTCGCTCACGGACCAGGCGCCGTCCGGCGATATCCCGATCGGCAGCACGTCGAACTTGGCCGGATCGAGCGCGCGGAGAAACGTCACTGCGGACATGCGCGAAACGTCGTGCTCGGCCGATCTTCCGCCGAACAGCAGCACGATCCGACGACGACCGGGCGCGTCACTCACGTCGTTCCCACCAGGATCGCCCGAATGCCGAGACCCATGATGAACAGACCGCCGAAGCCGTAGAGCAGGTAGAGCTTGTGTCGGAGTTGGTATCGGTAGGCGTAGAGAAAGCCCACGGCGATGATGGCGACGAAGCCGTAGAACATGTGGAACTGGGGAGGGGTGATCTTCTCGTTGGTGTAGAGGATCACCCCGAGGCTCACCTGCCCGAACACCGCGATCTCCACAGCAACGGTGAACCACCAGTGCGCACGGGTGCGCAGCGATTCCACGCGATGAGCCGCCAGCGCC
>JANPFX010000022.1:0-10064 GCA_031423635.1 Acidimicrobiia bacterium
CACAGTCGAACTCGCCTATGCATCGGGTGACTGGGGAGCGCTGAACATCGACAACGCAACAGTGTCACTGATCTCCGCCAGCGTCATTCCACCGACGACGACCACGCTCACACCAACCACGACAGCAGCACCGACGACGACGACGACGGCCCCACCCGCCCCGACCGGCGTCGTTGCCGGCGACGCGAGGATGTGTGCAGGTCCAGGAAGCCGAGCGGTCGTCGCGACCATCTTGAACAACCAGCGAGATTCCCTACGCGGCCAAGCGGGTGGCGGAGTTTGGTCCATGGAGGGCGTGTACTCGGTCCTTCTCAATCCGCTGGAGATGGCGATCAACTGCAACGATGCCCAGATGCTCGACTCGATGGCGTACATCGTCATGGGTTCGGCAGCGACGATGTCGACCAACGCCGACGGAAGCGTCTGGCTCGTCAACGGCGCCGAGATCCGACTGGTGTCAGCCGAGTGGATTTACGTGCTCTCGCGCGTGATCACCGGGATTTCGGCCATCCCAGCGGCGCAGCGGACCCCGAACATGGTCGCTGTCACCCGAACCTTCGTCCCGGTGGTCGCTGCGCACGTGAATCGCTGGGTCTTCGCCACTCCCTTCTACGGATTGTCGGGCTGCCCGTACACTCCCGGGAACGGCCACTCGGGTTACCTGGCGGTGTTGTCGACGAAGACGATCGGTGGGGTGCAATCCTTCTGCAACGGGCTGATCGACACCGACCTCTGGATCATGGGCGCCGGTTCGGAGTTGCTCCGATCTGCGGCCAACGACCCTTCGCTGGTGAATCTGTCTGCGCTCGGCGTCAACAAGGATTCCCTGGCCGCCTACGTTCGGTTGAGCGGCAACCTCCTCCGTGCTCGTCTGATACCCACCGCGCTGACGAAGCCGAACGGAGCAGTCGCCCAAGGACTGGATCTGGATCCCGGCATCTTCAGCGATCTGTTCTCCGAGTCCGGGTACTCCGCATATACGGGGACGACGTTCCCTACCGCTGCGAACGTGGGCACGAGCCCACGTGCAGGTTGGGACACGTCCCACCTGCGGCCGTTCGTACACCTCGTCAACTCGCTCTACCGGACCCGAGGCATCGCGGCATCGTCGTTCCCAACCGACTCTGAGATCACGGCGCTCGCCAACCAGGTCTCTTACGGAATGCTCGTCAATGGCAACACGCTGTGGCCGCAGTTCTCGAACTATTTCTCGGGATGGAACGGCTGGTACCGCGTGAACTACAACGGACGGGCCGGCTTCGGATACGGACCCTCAGATCTCGGAAACACGGCGTTCATGGAGGGTGCGTACGGTCTCTGGGCGGCGTGGAATCCCGACCTGGCTGCGATCAATGCCCGCCTCGGCGTCATTCTCCAGGCAACGGATTCGACGACGGTCACCTGGAGAACCGATACGTATACGAAGTTCTGGACGGACTACGTGCACAGTGGCACGCCGAACGTGTACCGGACGTCCTCGGTGTTCCTCCTGCAGCACGTCGCCGCCAGTGTCGGAGCGACGTGGTAGCACCGCTCAGCGAAGACGAGTCCTTCCGTCACGCAGCGGGTGACGAAAAGCGCGGGTTCGATCTTCGGATGCGCCGACCGTAGAGCGTTCGGAAGCCGGGAAGCGTCAGGAGCGCCGTCGGGCCGAGTTCACGTAGTGCAAGGTCGTGTCGATGTTCGAGGAGGAGCTTGCGGGCACTCGTCCACTTCCCCGACGCCGTCCACACTCTCGCCTGCCGGGCAATCGCATCGGAGCGGCGGCGACGGAGGCCCGGCCAAATCGTCCGCAGCGACTCGTCCGCCAGTTGGGAGTCGATGATGAACAGCAACGGTTCCAGGTCGACAAAGCTCGATCCAACCGACACGTCGTGGATCCGGTAATAGGTGAGATCCTTCGGAACGTAGGACACGGTGTCGACCTGCCGGGCGAGTGTCTCGCACAGCGACAGGTCAAGGACAGAACCGACACGCGCGTCCGGCTGCCACGAGCGCAGCAGCGACGAGGGTAGAAGGGTGCCGAGAAATGGGGAGACCGCGCCCTGAACGAGGAACGCGTCGCAGCGTTCGTCAAACGAAAGGCGGTTCGGGCCGGGACGGAAGATCGTCCGACGTCGTTGTTCGGCCTTGCCCGACTTTTCGATCGCGTTGCCGCTGAAGTCAATCCGAGCGCTGTCGGAGATGACGACGCTCAAGTCTGCGCGTGGATCGACCGCCTCAAGAAGATCGGAGATGCAGGTCGCGGCAAGAAGATCGTCGTCATGGAGTACCACAGCCCAACGGGTCTCTACCCGACGGAACGCATGGAGAAGATTCGCCAACTGGCCCGAGCGCGGTCCACGGACGTAGCCGACAGACCGTGGTTGTTCGCTCACCATCCGACGAACGTCATCGGTTCTGCTGTCATCGGAAACGAGGACCGCCGCCGCGACGGTCTGAGTAACCGCACTCTCCAGCGCAAGGGCGAACAACGCGGGTCGATCGCAGCTGAGGATGACCACCGTCACCTCCGCGCCGTTCATCGAATCGTCGATCACGCCGATGTCGTTTGGGGATCGCGATCCACAGGGGTTTCGTCCTTCGACCCGAGACCGCACGTCAGGCACAGCGGGAGCAGTACGAACGTCAGCTTGTTCAAGTCGAGGTCCAAGGCGACGCCGGTCGTGGCCCAGAAGAGCAACGCGAGGCGCTCGGGACGCACCCGTTTCCCCCCGGTAGCCAGCCACACTCCAGCGAACCCGTAAAGGGAGATGCACACGCCGACGAGACCACCCTCCACAAGTTGATTGATGTAGAGGCTGTGCGCCGCGCTCGGCTCCTGTTGCGTCACGTTCGAGGTGTAAACCAGAAACGTGGCCAGGCCCGAGCCGAGAACCGGCCGCTCTGTCCACGCGCTCACGCCCTCCGCCCACGCGTCGCGTCGCGAGTTCGCCGACGTATCTTCGTCAGCGTTGAGAACCGTCTTGGCGCGCACTTGCGTGTCATCCGGGACGAACTGCCAACTGAAGGCAACTGCGGCAACAGCAACCAGCCCTCCAGCGAACAACCGTGCGGTCTGTCGTCGGGCCAAGACCCCCCGCGTGAAGTAATAGAGCGCGCAGACGACCACGGCGATGAGCGACGTTCGAGAACCGGTCAACACGATCGCCATGACGAGAACTGGCGTAGCGAGAATGGTGAATCGACGACTGAGGCTCACCCAAGTCATGCAGAGGCCGACACCGAGCACCAACGCCATGTAGTTCGGATCGACACGACCGACGGTATAGCGGCGCGCGGCGCCGACGCCGGAGTCGCGAATACTCCGCTGCGCGAAGTCGATCGCATCGAAGAACGTCTTGTCGGTTCTCCAGTTGTTGAGGATGATGCCCGCGGCGACGATTGCGCCGATCCCAAAACTACGACAGAGCATCCGTCGACGGCGAGCATCTCCTGCCGCCACCTGGAAGACCATGATCGACAACAAACTCAGGCGCAACAGAAACGGAAACTGGCGCTGAGTGCTCTCGAGGTCCTGAGTCCAGAAGACCAAACCAAGGGCAGAGATCCCGATGCGGAGAAACAACGCCCGTCCTGGCGCTCCGGCGCGGTGGATCGGCCGCTGCTCGAACACCAGCGACGCGAAGAACGCAACGGTGCTCAGCGCTCCGACGTAGATCGTGATCGTGGCCGAACCCCCCAGGATCACCGAACCTTCGAGAGGGAGCAGAAAGACGGTGACGCACAGCGTGACGAGCAGGACACGATCCGCAAACCCGGGAGCCCTCGTCTCCGCCGCTTCCGGAGTGGAACGTCGTGACGCGCGAACAGATGAAGAAACGACAGCGGTCATCGGGCCTCTGCGGGGAAGGGTGGACAACCCGGTCGCCGGTCGCTTTGGTCGAAGGGATTCGAACCACACCGAAGCTCTTCGAGATCGGTGACGCCGTCACCGTCGCTGTCGACACGTTCACTCGACGTCGGCGCCGAAGGAAGAAGGCCATTCTCTCTTCGGCCGGCCTCCAGCGCCGCCTGCACCGCTGCGGGCGAGGCCGTGCGGGGATCGGCTCCGGTCTGGATCTCCAGGTAGTCGGGTGCCCCATCACCGTCGGCATCGCTGTCAACGAGTCGGCGTCCGGTCGGGTCAGTGATGGCCGACGCCTCGAACCGCATCACGGTCCAGGATGTCGCTTGATCCACGTTGACACCACCGATTCGGACGAAGTTGTCCCAGACGAGCCCGATGTGCTTCGAACGGAACTCGACCGACGCCGGGTCCGAAGCGCGCAGGATCGCGCCCATCCTGCTCGTGAGCGCCGCGACGTCCTTGCTCCAGGCCCCCCAGAGTCCATACGCTCCTTCGAGGAACGCTGCATTCCCGATATCGGAGGGGCCGTAGCCAAACCCCACACGTCCGCGATAGATGACCCGGTACCATCCGTTGAGTCCCGACAGATAGTTGGAGAACTGGGGCCACTGACGCGTACCCACCATGGTCCCGTAAGCGAGCTGGTTGGCAAGGCCGGTCATCACGGTGTCGTCCGGAAAAGCCGAGCCGGTGATGGGCCGGCCTCTTCGGAACGCCGCCAGCACCGGCACCAAGCGGCGGGCGTGAGAGAGGTCCCAACCGGCACGGTTATCGCTGATCTGGGGCACGAGGAGTGCGGTCGGGCTCAGCGGAAAAGTCGGACCCGTGTAGCCCGCCCACTGGTTGTCGTCGACGAGATCTCGGAAGACCCCGGGATCGAAGTCTCGACCCGCAACGGTGTTGCCGTCGAAGTCGCGCAGGGAAGTCGTGACGAGCCGAGAGGCGATCAGGTCGGCAGAGTTCCGCAGGTAGGTGACCAACACCGTTCTATCGACGCCGAGCTTGCCGAGATCGGCGACAACGGGGTCGTTCAACGATGATCTCGCAAGCTGAGCGGCCGTGCCCATGATGAGGAGATCAACATCATCGACCACGTTGCAATAGGAGAGCTCGGTGCCCATCGAACGCGATCGGAGCAACGCGACGTAGTCGAGGTGTCCAACGGCGACTCTCGGGCGCGTACAGCCAGTCCAGCCGCCGAATTTCGATTTCGTGATCCATCGATCGACATGCACCGCGATGATGGGCAACATCAGGTCTGCATAGGCGGTCATCTTCGGCGTCCGTTTTGCGACAGGCAGGGCAACGATCGCCTCGACCACTCGGCTCGAAAGCATCAGGAACTCGGCGGAGACCAGGCGCAACTCTGCCCCGTTGTCTGACCATATCGGACGACCGTCGGCATCGCGCGAAAGTGAACTCGGTGCGTCCGACAGGGACTGGGCCAGTCGATCCAGAAGTTCGACGTCGGCGCAATTCGCCGCCATCTCGACCACGGGCGTGATGAGCGATGCCAGGTCGGCGAAACGATCGGGGCCATACGCTGCACCCTCGATCTCCTTCCGGCGGTTCTCGAAGATGGTCCGCGCGGCACGTCGGCTCGCGAGTGACGGGCAGAGTGGCGCAGCGACCATGAGGGGCGCCCGAACCACAGGCCCGATCGGAACCGTCGAAGGCGCCGTCGTCGTCCGAGTGGACTTCAGGCCGAACGCCTTGGTCGTCTTCGGCTTCGCGGCCAGCCTGCTGCCCGCCCGGGTCGGCTTCGATGAAACGGGCGTTCCTGACGGCGACTTCGCCGCGGGCGAGGGGTCGACCAGAATGCCCGCGACAAGCAAGCCGACAGACGCTAGGGAAACGCCAGCCGCCACTCGCCAACGGGGGGTCGTGCGACAAGCGAGGTTTCGAACGCTACGAGCAGGCACTGCACTCCTCAGGAGGAATTCGATGCCGAGCCTACGCCACTCGGCGCGTTCGACGGTCCTCTGGAAGGTCGACGGCGCCAGCGGTGTTACGAGCAGTGTGCACTCGTGCGCAGATGCCGGCCGGTACCCTGAGAACGTGATGATCGATGTGCCCTCTATCCCCGTGGCGTCGGCTCTCCACGGCCGGCATCGGCCGACGCTTGCTCGATGAGAGCAGAAGTTCCGGTCGAGGTCACCGTCGCCATACCGACCTACAACCGCAGAGACCTACTGCGAGTGACGATCGAGAGCGTGCTCGAGCAGGAGGACGTGTCGTTTGAGGTCATCGTTCTCGACAATGCGTCGACCGACGGCACGCCTGAGTTCGTGGAGTCGATGCACGACCCACGTGTCCAGGTACTACGCGCGCCGACGAACACGGGCCTGATCGCGAACTTCAATCGTGCCCTGGCGGCCGGCCGCGCCCCGTTCCTCACCGTGCTCCACGATGACGACCTGCTTCGTCCAGGAAGCCTTGCGCTGCGGCTGGAATTGCTGAAATCCGATCCATCGATGGCCGTTGCGTACTCCTACTACGGAGTGATCGACCAGGACGGGGTCGTGACCAGGCCGGTCTATCGATCCCACATCGCGTCAGGCTCGGTCGAGGGGACCGAAGCATTTCTTCGAGCTGCGCTTCACGGCCAGGTGCGGTGTCACATGTCGGCGGCGCTGATCCGCCGAAGCACCTTGGGAGAGCTCCGGTGCCGCGATGAAGACGGGAGCTTTACGGATCACGGCCTCTGGATGCGGCTCGCCTGCAACGGTTCCTTCGGATTGATTCCGCTTGCCCTCGCGGACGTGCGTGTCCATTCGAGCGCCGGAGCTGCGATGGGGAACTTCCGCCTGGACGAGAAGGGAAACGTCGTGCCGTTCGCGACAGAGCAGACCGTTCGAACATTGGAAATCGCCCGCCGGATCCTGAGAGACCCCAGCCTCGCTGTGCCCCACCGACGAAGGCTCCGCGCAAGGGCTGAGATTGAAGGGTTCCGCCAGATCGGCCGCTCGGTGAGCGATGACCTCGCTGTTCCGGGAACGGAACTTCTTGACCCCGTTCTTCGGGCGGTGCGTTCGCATCCGTCCGCAGTCGTGAATCGGCGGCTGCTTCTCGCCGTCGCCGTCCGTTTGCGCAATCGGATTCGAACCAAACTGCGCTGAACTGCAACGGTGAGATGTCAGGTCTCTCCTCACCTGGCCGGACCAGGCCTTTCGAGCCGGCGTGTCGCAACCCGCCCAGTGAACTAGGGGCATTCCGTCCATCCGAGCCGGCCCGTTAGCATGGACACGTGGCGCTGACGGAAACGGTGGATGAACGCGAACTCAGGCTGTGCGTCCGGCCCCCGTCGTTGGCCATGGCTCCGTCAGCCGTCCTTCGCTCGCGTTCACGATGACCCTGACGCTGCTCGTCGCAACTGCTTCGTTTCCGTTCGGACACGGTTCCGACTTCTTGGAAGATGAGATCGTTTCACTCGCCGCTCGATTCGACCAGGTCGTTCTGCTTCCCGCTGCGCCCGAAGGACCGCTTGTGGAAATACCGTCAAATGTGACTACAGACCTTCGACTGGCGGAGCAAGTTGGGACCCGAGCACGACGGATGCGCTCGGCTTTTCGATCGCGGCGTTCGCTGAGCCTCATTCGCGAAGCGACCCGCACCGCGTGGCCCCCGGCAAGCGTCGATGCCTGGTTGCACCTGCTCGCCGCCGTTGGCATAGCCGAGGAGGTGCGTCGTTGGGCCGACGCCCTCGATCGGACGAGACCGTCACTTGCGTTGACGGTGTGGTCGGGACCCGCGACACTTGGTCTCTCCCGATCCACCATTCAGACGGTGACGCGTGCGCATGGCGGTGACCTGTATGCCGAGCGGCACCCCCACGGGTATCTGCCTCTGCAACGCGAAATCCTGGGGAGCGCGGCGGCCGTCTATCCCGTCTCCCAGCAGGGAGCGGACTACCTGCGGAACAGATTCCCTGAAGTTGCGTCGAAGATCTCGGTGCGCCACCTCGGAATCGTCGGAGCAGATCACGTCACGCCACCATCGCGCGACGGGGTAGTGCGCATCGTCACCTGCTCGTCGCTCACCGCGGTCAAGCGCCCGGGTCTCCTCGCCCAGATCATCGACGCAATTGGCAACGTCTCGTCGGCGGTGCAGTGGGATCACTTCGGTTCCGGCCCGCTCGAATCTGAGGTGCGCTCCACAGCCGCACACTTCCCGCCTTCGATCCGATGGACGCTCCACGGCAGGGTCCCTAACGAGCGCGTCCTCGAACACTTTGCGACACATCCGGTCGACGTGTTTCTGAACGCCAGTTCTTCGGAGGGTGTGCCCGTCTCGATCATGGAGGCGACAAGTGCTGGGGTGCCGGTAGTGGCACCGAACGTCGGTGGCATCGGAGAGATCGTCGATGACCGCAACGGGCGACTGTTCGAGCGAGATGCCGCACCCGCGCGGGTGGCCGCACTCGTCATGGAAACCATTGCAGCGTTCGACGGCACCGACCGATCGACGATCCGAGATCTCTGGAGCAGGCAGTTCTCGGCCAAGTCCAACTATGAAGCGTTCGCCGACGAACTTGCGCGAATGGCGTTGGGTTACGCGACATGATCGGGGTGGTCGACTACGGATGCGGGAACCCCGGTTCCGTGCTGTCGATGCTCCGACGCATACAGCTCCCGGCACGTCGTGTGCGCGAAGACGCAGAGTTCGAAGGTTGCGATCGGTTCGTCCTGCCCGGTGTCGGAGCCTTCGACGATGTGGTCACCAGGTTCCGCGCCTCCGGGCTCGACGCAGAGTTGGGACGGAGGGTGCTCGAGCAGCGTGCGCCGCTTCTCGGCATCTGCGTGGGCATGCAGATGCTGGCCGACGCGAGCGAAGAGGGGGTCGAACCGGGTTTCGGCTGGGTACCGGGGCAGGTCAGGCATCTCTCCCACATCGTTCCCGCCGAAACGCGCCTGCCCGTGATGGGATGGCAGTACATCGAGGAACGATCCGGCGCCCTGTTCCCGACGGACGAGGACACTCGCTTCTACTTTGTCCATTCGTACTATTTCGAGGTCGACTTCGACGCCGACCTCGCCCTCGTCGCCAGCACCCCCGGATTCCCGCCGGCGGCCGTACGTCGCGGCAACATCGTCGGCACCCAATTCCATCCGGAGAAGAGCCACCGGTTCGGCATGGCCCTGCTCAACTGGTTCGGACAGTGGGAACCCGACGCGTGAGAACATTCCGAAAGCGGGTCATACCGACGCTGCTCGTCGACGGACGCCGGCTGGTGAAGACGCGGCGATTCGCCGACCCGACCTACATCGGCGACCCGGTCAACACCGTCCGGATCTTCAACGAGAAGCAGGTCGACGAGCTCGTCGTCCTCGACATCGGCGCCTCCAGGGGTGGCCGAGGCCCACAACTCGATCTCTTGGCCGAAATGGCTGAGGAGGCGTTCATGCCGTTGGCCTACGGCGGAGGGGTGAGATCCGTGTCCGAGGTCAGGGCCATCCTCTCGCTTGGTTTCGAGAAGGTGATTCTGAACACGGCGACGCACAGCGATCCATCCTTCGTCACGGAGGCCGCTCGGACGTTCGGCCGATCGACAGTGGTCGGGTCCATGGACGTTCGACGAAAATCGCTCGGCCGTCAGGAGCTCGTCAGCGCCGCGACAAACCGCCTCGGCTCGGATCCCATCGCCGAAGCTCGGAGGCTCGAGAGCCTCGGGGTCGGTGAGATCTTGTTGCAGTCGGTCGACCGAGACGGGACACTCAGCGGCTTCGATCTCGAACTGATCAGGCTCGTGGCTGGGGCCGTGAAGATCCCCGTCGTCGCCGCGGGCGGAGCCGCAACGGTGACCGATCTGGTAGCCGGGGTGAAGGCCGGCGCGAGCGCCGCCGCCGCTGGGGCGATGTTCGTCTTCCGCGGCCCGCACCGCGCCGTCCTGATCAGCTACCCCACCGACGACGACCTCTCCGGGCTCGGTTGAGATCCGGGAGCGACGGTCCGGAGAAGGAGATCAGCCCCCGTATCGGCCGAGACGCCGGCCGGTCAGACGCTCCACCCTGCCCTGCAAAGATTTGAGGTGCCGATAGAGGTCCTGCTGCGTGGGGAACTCGTCGAACCGGTGCAGTGGCATCTCAACGAGCGACTCGAGCTCGTCCACGGAGATTCGGAGTTTGCGGGCAACGAACTCCTTGTCGCGAACGAGTTCATCGGCGTCGTAGAGCGGCAGCTCGAGTTCACGAAGGGCCGCGTCCCGAGTGATCTG
>JANPFX010000023.1:0-10026 GCA_031423635.1 Acidimicrobiia bacterium
CACCGGGCAGGACGGCTCGTACCTCGCCGAACTGCTGCTCGACAAGGGCTATGAGGTACACGGCCTGATCCGACGCACGAGCACCATCAGCACGTCGCGGATCGACCACATCTACCAAGACCCACACATCGACGATGCCCGCCTCAAACTCCACTTCGGCGACCTCTCCGAATCAAGTCGTCTCACCCGCCTGATCGACGCCATCGCCCCCCATGAGGTCTACAACCTTGCCGCACAGAGCCACGTGCGGGTCAGCTTCGACGAGCCCGAGTACACCGCCGACATCACCGGCGTCGGCACCCTGCGACTCCTCGAATCCATCCGCGAAACCGGTATCCAGCCCCGCTTCTACCAAGCCTCGTCCAGCGAGATGTTTGGCAAAGTCCACGAAGTCCCGCAATCGGAGACCACACCGTTTCACCCGCGCTCCCCCTACGGCGTCGCCAAGGTCTTCGCCCACTGGGCAACCGTCAACTACCGCGAGTCCTACGGCTTGCACGCCTCCAATGGCATCCTCTTCAACCACGAATCGCCCCGCCGCGGCGAAACCTTCGTCACCCGCAAGATCACCCGTGCGGCATCGCGCATGTTCTTCGGCTCCGACGAAACCCTGTACCTCGGCAACCTCGACGCCCAACGCGACTGGGGCTTCGCCGGTGACTACGTGGAAGCCATGTGGCGGATGCTCCAGGCCGACGAACCCGATGACTACGTCATTGCGACCGGCGAAACCCACTCCGTGCGAGAGTTCCTCGACATCGCCTTCGGCCATCTCGAGCTCAACTGGCACGACAGGGTCGAGATCGACCCCCGCTACTTCCGCCCGGCCGAAGTCGACCTGCTTCTGGGTGACCCGACCAAAGCCAAGGACAAGCTCGGCTGGACACCCACGACCTCCTTCCCCGACCTCGTGAGAATGATGGTCGAAGGCGACCTCCGTCTCGTCGGCAAAGGCCTGAACACCGATGGGTGAGCCCGTGCCGACACCACCAGTTGGTCTCGACGACGGAACCGTCGATCAGGCCATCGCAGAGCTCGCCGCCGCGGTCCAAGGTGTCTCCGACGAACGTTTCAACCGTGACCTCACCACACGCGTGGCGTTCCCCGACCCCCGGTGGCGTCGACCCGTCCATTCGGCCGACCGCCGATCACGCCGAGCGCAGCCGCCGCCGTGCGGAGCGCACTCGTGAGGCAATCGCTCTCGCTGCCTCCGGCCTGGGCAGCCAGCCAACCGCCGGCGAAGGCATCTCCGGCGCCGACGGCATCGACGACAACAGGGACGGTCAGGGCATCAGCCCGCGCGACGACCGCACCATCACGGGCCACGATGGCGCCATCGGCGCCGAGCTTCACCACAACGGTCCCCCAGAGCTCCGTCAGTGCACACGCGGCTCGGTCGACATCGCCGCCCGGCGGATAGTGCGCCAGCAAGAGCGCTTCTTCGGCGTTGGGGAAGCCGATCGATGCGCCGCGTAACAGGTCGCGAGCGGCAGCGATCCCGAGGTCGGCGAGGTAGCCGGCTGACGCTGTATCGACCGACCACGGCACCCCGGCCTCATGGCAGATGCTGACAATGTGGCGGAAGGTCGCCTGCGGCGAGACGGCGAAGAGCAGGTAGCCACTGAGGTGGACCCACGAGGCGTTCGCCATCAGCGCGGCGGGGATGTCGTGAGGTGCGAGCCGAGTGCCTGCGCCGCGGTCGGTGAGCATGGTGCGCTCCCCCGTCACCGCGTCGATCAGGGCGACGAGGCGGGTGGTCGCCACAGCGTCATCGACGATCAGTTGCGAATCCACCCCGACGTCGGCGAGGACACCCCGATGCCACGAAGCGTCGTCACTCCCGACGCGTCCGACGAACACGACGTGGGCACCGTGATCGAGGGTCGCCGCCGCGGACGCCGCCCACGCGGCGGTGTTCGCCGCCGACCCACCGGCGCGTACCGAGATCGCGGCGTCAGTGTCCGACCCGACTCTCCACGTGCCGGTCGGCGCGCAGACGATGTCGGTGACGACATCACCGACAACGACCAGTGGGCCGCCCGACGAGGGCGGCCCACTGGTTTCGGACAATGCCTCGCTCACGCCGGACCGGCGTGAAGATCAGAGACGGGCGCCGGTCTCGATCTCGAAGAAGTGGACGAAGCGGGTGTCGACGAGGACATCGACCAACTCGCCGGGACGGACCTTGGTGCGGGCGTTGAAGCTGGCGACGAACGTCGACCCGGCATCGATACCGATGCGGCCGAGGCTCTCCTCGTCGTCGGCGCCCTTCTTCGCTCCGTCGGAGAACACCTGGGGCGCGTCGACGGCGAAATGGACCATGACCTCTGACCCGAGGGCCTCGGAGATGTCGACCTTGGCCTTCATCGTCCGCTGCGAGTCGGTCGACGCGGCAAGAGCGGCGTCTTCCATGTTCTCGGGGCGGATGCCGAGGACCACGCGACGCCCGGCTTTGGCCGCCTCGGCGAGACCGGGGCGGCTGGCCACCAGGGCCTCGTCGATGACGATGTTCTGGTCGCCGAGGTGGGCGACGACGCCGTTGTCGGCAGTGAGTCCGACCTCGCAGAGGTTCATCGGGGGCGAACCGATGAACCCGGCGACGAAGAGATTGGCCGGGTTGTCGTAGATGAACTGCGGCGTGTCGACCTGCTGGAGGATGCCCCGCTTCATCACGGCGACCCGATGGCCCATGGTCATGGCCTCGATCTGGTCGTGGGTCACGTAGAGCGTGGTGACGCCGAGGCGCTGCTGGATGCGCGAGATCTCGCCGCGCATCTGCACACGGAGCTTGGCGTCGAGGTTCGAGAGTGGTTCGTCCATCAGGAACACCTGGGGTTCACGGACGATGGCGCGGCCCATAGCGACCCGCTGGCGCTGGCCACCGGAAAGCTGCTTCGGGCGACGGTCGAGGTTCTCCTCGAGCGCGAGCATCCGGGCCGCTTCGGTCACTCGGCGATTGATCTCGTCCTTGGGCATCTTGCGGAGCTTGAGACCGAAGCCGATGTTCTCCGCCACGGTCATGTGGGGGTACAACGCGTAGCTCTGGAACACCATGGCGATGTCGCGATCCTTCGGCGGAACCTCGTTCACGCGCCGATCACCGATACGCAGTTCCCCTGCCGTGATGTCCTCGAGACCCGCGACCATGCGCAACGCGGTGGTCTTCCCACACCCGGAGGGTCCAACCAAAACCAGGAACTCCCCGTCGGCAACTTCGAGATTGAGATCGACGACGGCCTCAAAGCCGTTGTCGTATCTCTTGCCGATGTGCTCGAGCACAACATTCGCCATCGCAAACCCCCCTGGGTTCAAACGGTTCCATCGTCACGAAGCGTGACGCCCGGCACACACTAAACGCGTTTGGCCCCCCTGTCACGAGGCTTCGTCGCCCGAGCCAACGCCGACGCGCGAGCCTCGCGGGTGGGTCGGCCTGCGTGAGCCGTACGATGTCTCCATGGCAGTCATCGGGGAGGTCCTCGTCGAGCCCTTCGTACCCGGTGCCCCGGGCGCGCATGTCCTCGCCGCGTGGGCAGCGGCTGAGGCGGCCGGTGCCACCCTCGAGGTCGGACCGTTCGGCACGATCGTGCGGGCATCGACCGACGAGCGAGTGCTCGCTGCGCTCGATGCCGCGGTCCGTGCGGCCGTTGCCAACGGCGCAACCCGGGTCTCCACCCAGATCGTGCAGGAGAGTGGAACGAGCTGACCCTTCCTGAAGCTGAGAACGCTCCGCATACGCCAAGCTACGCGCCCGTACGCTGAGGCAATGCCGGGCACCTACCCCTCATCGCTTGTTCACGGTGTCCGATGACTACGGCCTTCGTCCTTTCGGGTGGTGGCAATCTCGGGGCCGTCCAGGCAGGCATGCTCCGTGCACTGGTGCGAGAAGGGATCCGACCCGACGTCGTGGTGGGGACGTCTGTCGGTTCGGTGAACGGCGCGTGGCTCGCATCGCACGACCTCGACTTCGGGGTGGATGCTCTGGTCGACATCTGGGTTCGCATGAGGCGCAACGACGCGTTCCCGACCGAACTCATCGGCGGGCTGCGCGGGTTCCTCGGGCGTCGCGACCACCTCGTGTCATCCGCGGGCTTGCGAAAGATCCTCCGCACCGAAGTGCCGGCACGACGATTCGATGAGCTCCGCACTCCGCTCCATGTCGTGGCGACGGACATCCGCACCGGCCGTGACGTCCTGTTGAGCGACGGCGACCTCGCCGATGCGGTGTGCGCGAGCTCGGCTATCCCCGGGGTGTTCCCGATGGTCGAGATCGGAGGCCGGCAACTCGTCGACGGTGGCGTCGTCAACAACTGCCCGATCTCGCAGGCGATTGCCCTTGGCGCGACCACGATCTGGGTGCTTCCGTGCGGTTATGCGTGCTCGTTGGCTGCGGCCCCGAAGGGGGCTCTGGGTACGGTGCTGCAGGCGGTGAGCCTGCTCGTGCAGAACCGTCTGCTCGTGGACTACGAGCGGTACCGGACGCAGACCGATCTCCGCATGCTGCCGACAGTGTGTCCTCTCAACGTCGGACCGACCGACTTCACCCAGGCGCGTCGACTCATCGATGGCGCCGACACGCTGGTCCAGTCCTGGCTTCGGGACCCGTCCATCGGCCAACGACCGGGGCTTCACGATCACGACACCGGATGACGCCAGTGTCGTGCGTCGTTCCTCGACGACTCCGGGCGGAGCTCGGCAATCGCCGTTTGCAAGGCGTCGAGGTAGCGATCGATCTGTTCGTCACCGTGGGCGAGTGACACGTAGATCTTCGTGAGCATCGGGTTGATGAAGATGCCGCCCCCGACCATCGCCAGGTCGAGCCGGCGGCGAAGCCCGGCATCGGCGATCGCTTCCGTTGCGAGGTCGCGCACCGGCGTGGGCGAGAGGCGATATTGCACGAGCGGGCCGATCCCGTAGGTGACCACGGGAAAGCCGGCGGCCACGGCCGCCGCGGCAATCCCGCCGCGGAGACGATCCCCGCTCGCGTAGAGGGAGGCATAGGCGTCCCGGGCTCCGAGGATGTCGAGCACGGCGTGCGCTGCCGCTGCCCCGACCGGCGAGCCACCGGTCGTGGAGGCCGCCCACACGTAGCGATCGGTGGTGTGGCGATCCTCGCGGACTTCGTCCATCAGATCGCTTCTCCCACCCACGGCGGCAATCGGGAAGCCGCCACCGAGTGCCTTGCCGTACGCGACGAGGTCGGGTACGACACCGAAGTGGGCTGCGGCCCCGCCGAGCCCGAGACGGAAGCCCGACACCACTTCATCGAAGATCAGCGGGACACCGTGGCGAGTCGTGGCGGCACGAAGCGCGTCGACGAACTGCTGCTCGGCGAGGATTGACCGTTGCACCGGATCGATGATCACGGCGGCGAGATCATCTGCGTACGTAGCAATCAGCGTGGCAGCCGTGGTGGAGTCGTTGTAGGGGCAGACAAGGATGTCATCGACCGCGCCTGCCCCGCCCGTTCCCGTCGGTTCGGCGTGGGGGTAGCTCGCACGATTGCCCCAGATGAAGTTCGCCACGCCTTCGACATGCGAGCCGTGGAACGCGCCCTCGAACTTCACGATCTTGCGCCGACCCGTCGCTCCCCGGGCGATGCGGATCGCCGTGGACGTAGCCTCACTGCCCGACGTCACGAATCGAACCCGCTGCATCCATGGGGCAACACTCGGTCCCGCCAACCGTTCGGCGAGAGTCACCAGTCCTTCGGACATCGCCGCAAAATTGACGCCGTACGAGGCGGCGCGGGCGATGCTCTCCACCAGGTGCGGATGGGCGTGTCCGACCAGCGCTGAGCCCCACGCCATCGTGTAGTCGACCCACTCGCGTCCATCCACGTCCCACAGCGCCGCTCCCTGACCACGTGCGAACACCGGGGACCAGCCACCCGGGAAGTCGTACTCACCGTTCGATCCCTGCGGGAAATGCTGATGGGCCCGGACGGACCATGGATCGCGAGCTTCATCTGATGTCACGTGCGCATCGTCCCACAGACGCGCACCGTCAGGTCAGCCGGGCAGGGCCTCGGGCCTGGGGCCTTCGGGCGAACCTTCAGGTCGGTACCCCGGGGGGTCTGGTGGCGACGAACACGTCGCGGCCGAGACGATCCTCGTCCGTCTCCTCGGTGATCCGCTGCACCTTGAAGCCGACTTCGGCGAAGATCCGAAGCCAGGTCGCGCGGGGGAACAGCCCCGTTCGATGGGTCTCGTGGACGGCCTGCACCGTCCCGTCGGCATGACGGAGGAGAAACGCGTACTCGGTGACGGCTTCGGTGCCGTTCGGGTCGGGATCGGTCGTCCAGTCGAGGAACCTGACCGATCGTCCGTCGTCACCGTCCGAGCCGCCGGCGCCGTGGTCCGGCTCGAACGTCTCGCGAGTGGCATCGGGTACGACCACTGCTGTCCCACCGGGCGCGAGATGGACGAACGCGGTGGTCAGAGCACGGCGAAGGTCCGCTTCGGTCGTCATGTAGTCAATGGCGTCGTGGACGAACACCGCGTCAAACGTTCGATCGAGACGCACGGCCCGCATGTCGGCGCAGAGGTGTTCGGCGCCTGGTACAAGGCGCCGCGACACGTCGAGCATCGGCTCGGACAGGTCGACGAGCGTCAGCACGAAGTGCGGCGCAAAGTAGGAAGCGTTGCTTCCGCCCCCGCTCCCGAGTTCCAACAACGTCCGACCGGTTTGTTGCGAAGCGCCGAGCAGATCAAGGAAGAACAGCGCTTCCTCCCGGTAGTCCTCGACCGGCGAGATCAGCGGCCACCAGGCGGCCAGTGATCCGTAGAACTCGTTCGACTCCGCCATGGAGATCAGAAGGTGTGGTGCACGGCCTCGACGTTGTTGCCGTCGGGATCACGCACGAACACCCCGAAGTAACCGGGGTGATACTCGGGCCAGACCCTCGGTTCATGCAACACGGTCGCCCCCACCGAGACGGCGGCGTCCCGAAATGCCTGCACCGCCTCGCGGCTCGGTGCGGTGAACGCGATGTGGCTTTCGCGAAACCCCGACCCCGTGTCGTGCGGCCCCAGCCAGAAGCACGGGAATCCCGTGCCGTACCCGACGACGGTTCCGAAGTCCATGACCCGCGTGCCGCCGATGGTGGCGAGCACGGTGTCGTAGAACGCGCACGATGCGCCGAAATCGCTGCATTGGATGGAGAGGTGGTCAAGCATGATGATGATCTCCGTTCTTCTGGCATCCCGGCATGGCGTCGGCCTGCAGACAACGAAAATGGTAGGCACGAACCACGTCCGGGCGCCCACCACAAGTGGTAGGCGCCGGATGTGTCGCCGCGTCCGGCTCTGGAGGACCAGTCAGTTCGCCAACGCCTAGGACGTCACCCCGACGAACGCTCTCGTGTCACTTCGACGGTCTCCGTCATGGGTTGTCAAGGCAGAACGAGGTTTGGAGTGATCCAGTACTCGCTGGCGTCGTAGGAGAGCGTTGGAAGGACTGGGCTTGCGCTGTAGGCATAGAACCCGTTCTGCGAGGAGGGCTGTGATCCCGGTGCGGTCATGCACCCCGAGAGCGACGTGACAGATCGTGCATTGAACCCGTTGACGGTCACGGCGTAGGCCCCGTTCGGATGGTGAATCCCGACCACGACCTGATCACCGGAACTCACGTTGACCGCGCTGGAGAACGGAATGAACGACCAACCCGTCGTGGCGGGGTTTGCGGCAGCTTGGGCGAGTTTTGTTCCGTTCCGCCAGAGCGTTGCGGTGTTGATCCCCGTGTCCTGTGCTGTGCGGTACCACCACAGGCCGGTGATTTTTCCGGTGCAGAAGATGTTGACCCGCTGAGCGGTCTCGATGGGGTAGGCCGAGCCGATCGCGACGCCGGAGGTCGGCGCCTGATTCGGTTGATAGAGCCGGTCACCGCTACCACCGGAGATGGTGGTTGTCGTCACGCCACTGGTGGTCGTGGTCACACCGCTCGACGTCGTGGTCACGCCGATCGTCGTCGTGGTGATCGGCGGCGTGCCGAGGACAAAGTCCGGGGTGACGAAGTACTCCGAGTCGACATAGGAGAGCGATGGGAGTGCCGGGGTTCCGGAATAGCGGTACATCCCGTTCTTGGCCGTGGAACTCGATGACGGTGAGATCATGCACCCAGACGGTGACGAGACGGATCGGTTGGTGAAGCCGTTGAGCCGCACGCCGTAGGCCCCGTTGGGATGGTGGATCCCGACGACGAGCTTGTCCCCGTTCGAGGATGAAACCCTTCCACCACTTGCCCCGGCGTTGATCGGAATCGGCGGCGAGAAAGCGATGTAGCTCCAACCGGTCGTCCCCGGGTTCGCGTTGCCCTCGGCGATGAGGGTGCCGTTGCGCCAGACGCTGGCGGTGTTGACTCCGGTGTCCTGCGCGGTCCGGTACCACCAGAGTCCGTTGATGGTGCCCTGGCAGAAGACGTTGACGCGTTGTGCAGTCTCAACGGGATAGGCGTTCCCGATCGCCACCGCTGACGGAGGGATAACAGTGGGCTGATAGAGCCGTTCGCCGGACCCGCCGCCGGAAGGAATCGACGTGGTCGTCGTGGTGGTCGGCGGCGCTGTGGTCGTGGTGGACGTCGTTGTCGTTGTCGTCGGCGGCGCCGTGGTCGTGGTCGTCGACGTTGTCGTTGTCGTCGGCGGCGCCGTGGTCGTGGTGGACGTCGTCGTCGTGGTCGTCGGCGCCGGCGTGGTCGTGGTCGTCGACGTTGTGGAGGTCGTGGAGGTCGTCGTGGTCGGCGGCGCCGTGGTCGTAGTCGTCGACGTCGTGGTCGTCGGCGGCACGGTTGTCGATGTGGTCGTCGTGGTCGATGTGGTTGAGGTGGTGGTGGTCGTCGGCGGGGTCCCGTTCGTCACGAGAGGCACTCGCCAGGCACCGCGGCCGTGGGTGAACGCAAAGAGTTCGCTCGGAGCGGTCTCGTTGATCTTGAGCGACTCGACCGGCACACCGACGAAGCCGGAGTTCTCCACGTACCAGTTCGCGCCACCGTCGTCGGAGGTGAACACCCCGAGGTCGGTCCCGACAAAGACCTCTTGCGGGTTCGCCGGATTGACCACCACGCTCAGAGCGGGGATCTGCGGAATCGTGTTGGCGCCGCTACCAATGCGTGCCACCCACGTGGCGCCGGCATCGGTCGTCTTGAACACGTTGGTGCCGCCGAACCTCGAGACGGTGGCGTAGGCGACGTTGAGGTCCGTCGGGTCCCAGGCCAACCACGAGATGAATCCGCCCAGGGCGGTACCGGTCGGCCAGACGGTTGCGCTCGTCGCGGTCAACGCCGCAGTGTTGCGGTGATTGCACCCGTCGGACATACCGACGAGCACGCGATTGCCGTCGAGTGGGTGGGTGGCGATCGCCGAGACCGACCCGTTTCCACAGGTGAGCGCGGAGGCACGCACCCAGGTGTTGGAGCCGGTCGCCTGATTCGTGGTTCGCCAGATGTAGGCACCGCCGGTCCAGAGTTGCTGCTTGTCGGCCTGGTTCATGGTGAACGGCGCGATGAAGGCGAAGAATGGATCGCTGATCCCGGAGGTGGCGGATACGAAGTTGGCGCCGCCGTCCGTCGACTTGCGTATCGAGATGCCGGTGAACTCGGCGAAGAGGACATCGTTCGCCGAGTTGGCATCGCCGAGGGTGTCCACGGCGGCGTACCCTCCGTCGCCGCCCTGGAGCGAGCTCCAGTTGAGATTGCCACTCGCACCGCGCTGGGTGCCGTTGTCCTGCAGACCGCCGAAATACGTCTGGCCATCGGGATAGACGGCTCCGTCGTAGAACTGGGTCGTGACGAAGCCGCTGTTGCGATCGATCCACGTCGGGCCGGTCAGTCCACCGCTTCCGCAGATCTGGGCCAACGTGGTGTTGACCGCAGCCCGCGCATCGTCGTTCCTCTCGATCCCGCCATCAGAAGCCGAGAACATGATCTTGTTGGTGGTGCCGTTGTAGCCGGGGTGGAACACGATGCCGTGCTGATCGGCGTGGTGGTATTGCGCCTGGGTGCCTTTGGTGGCCCACCAGTAGCCGGCCGTGCCCC
>JANPFX010000024.1:0-2600 GCA_031423635.1 Acidimicrobiia bacterium
TGATCGGCGACCAGGCCCCGCGCCTCACCGGTGCGGCGCTGGAGACGTTGGCCATCGTGGCCTACAAGCAGCCGATCAGCCGGGCCCAGATCGCCCAGATCCGCGGTGTCAATGTCGATGGCACCATGAAGACGCTCGTGCAGCGCGGGTACGTCGCCGAGGTCGGAGTCGATCCCGGGCCCGGTCAGGCGCTCTTGTTCGGTACCACCGCGCTCTTCCTCGCGAATCTCGGTCTCGACTCGCTGCAAGATCTGCCGCCCCTCGGCGATCTCGTTCCGGGGGCCGACGTAATGGAAGTGCTCGAGGCCTCGCTTCGCGTCGACGGCGCCAGTGGCCGGACGATGCGCACCGATGCAAATGCGGTTCTCACCGGGTCAGGGTCGGCGGGCTCGTCCGCCGGTCCGGGCGAACCGGACCCGGGTGACGAATGAGCCCGGGCGGACACCGCGAACACCAACGAGATGATGCGGCCGACGCCGCACGAACGGATGCTTCGAGTCCCGAAGGTCCGACGGCCGAAAGCAGCAGTGTGAACGAACAAGAGCCGGCAGCGCGTCAATCCGAGGAGGGCGTGCCGATCGACGATGCCATCGCCCGTCGTCAGCGGATCGATGCGATGTTCGATTTCCTCCCCGAGGTCACCGCCGGGACCGGCCCCGCGGCCGTTGGTGAGCGGCTCCAGAAAGTCCTCGCCCGCATCGGCGTGGCGAGCCGACGTGAGTGTGAATCGCTGATCGCCGAAGGCCGGGTCACCGTCGACGGCGTCGTGGCCGTGCTCGGCAAACGCGTGCATGAGGACGAAGTGGCGATCGCCATCGATGGCGTACCGGTGACGGTCCGTCCCGACACGGTCTGGTACCTGCTCAACAAGCCCCGTGGGGTCGTGACCACGGCTGACGACCCGCAGGGCCGCCCCATCGTCGTCGATCTCGTCCCGGCCGAGCCGAGGGTGTTCTCCGTCGGTCGCCTCGACGCGGACAGCGAAGGTCTGCTGCTCTTGACCAACGACGGCGATCTGACCCATCGACTCACCCATCCGAGCTACGGGGTCATGAAGGAGTATCTGGTCTCGGTCGAGGGCACGCCTGACCGAGGCGCGGTACGTGCCTTGCGTGACGGGATCGAGTTGGACGATGGGGTGACCGCGTCGGCCGAGGTGAACGTGATCGCGGACGGCATGGTCCGTATCGCGATCCACGAGGGTCGCAATCGCCAGGTCCGTCGCATGCTGGCTGCGGTCGGGCACCCGGTGCTTCGCCTCGTGCGAACGCGGATCGGTCCGCTCTCCGACCCGACACTCGCACCCGGCGAGTACCGACGCCTCACGACCCCGGAGATCCTCTCGCTGGCGCAGGCGTCGGGAGAGAAGCGACCTCGTCCCGTCGCAGCGCCCGGGCTCGCTCCACGGGTGGGTGCGTCAGCGTCCGACGGGAATCGTGATCGCCGCCTCGCCGTTCCCGACAATCCCGCCGCTTGGCGCGGATCGCGCCGGCGGCCTCCTCGCTGAACGGTCGGTTCGGCCGGTCGATCTAGGCCCGGCGCGCCGACCCGCCGAGACCGCGATCGTCGGCGAAACGGCGCGCCGACGCAACGACTCTCCCGTTGCGTTCTCTACGGTCGGTCGATGGCCAGTGGAGACTCGTCCGCCCGAACTGCGGTGGCCGGTGATCGGACCCGTGTCCGGCGCAAGTTGCTCGTCGGCGAGCGCCGCGTTTTCGTCGACGGTCCCGCCACCCTGAGCGTTTCGACACTGGTCCACTGGCTGGGCGGCGTGTGGGGCGGCCCGGACCACCTGCTCGCCGACATCCCCAACGGAACGCTCGAGCCGCCTCGTCCGGGGGAGTGCGAGGGTGCCTGGTCGCTGGTCGTCTCGGCCGGACCCGACGTTCTCAGGTCACACGTTCTCGGTCCGGACGAGGTGGTCGTCGTGGGTCGTCAGTGCTCTCCTGTGGGAGGAAGCCGGCCGGGGCGATGGGCGCTCGACGACGACGCTCTCTCGGCTCGCCATGCTGAGATCCGGATACGGGGTGGCCAGTTGGAGGTGCGCGACCTCGGATCACGAAACGGGACATACGTCTCGCAGGATCACGAGCGGGCCGTCACGGTGATCCGCCTCGGTGCCACGACCGTCGTCGGCCAGTCCCTGGGTGATGGGGCACCGCAAGGCCCGGGGGGTTTCGACTTCGACCCGTCGACGGGAACGTGGCTCACGGCGATGAGTGCCGTGCGAGGCCACGCGGGGCCCGCAATCGACGTACCTCTCGCCCGCCCCAGCGGACGACTCGCCATGCGGGTCCGACCGGGGGCGATCGTCGGATCGATCGTGGGCGGTTCGGTGATGGCCCTGTTGGTCGATCCCCGGCTGGCGGTCTTCGCCGCGCTCTCACCGCTTCTCCTCCTCGTGAACGTCGTCGACGAGCGTCGGCTGGCACGGCGCGAGCGACGGACGGGCGAGCGCGATTTCGCGTCGGCGCTGGCGACCTTCGACGCCCGGGTGACCAGGGCCTGGGCTCAGTGGGCCGCGCAACGCTCCTGCGATTTCCCGGACGGCGCCCGCCTGCTTGCGTCGGTGACGGGAAGGCAAGGAGGTGTGGGTTGGG
>JANPFX010000025.1:0-5332 GCA_031423635.1 Acidimicrobiia bacterium
ATCGACCTCAAACGTGCGCTGCGATTGGCCCGCGACGCCAACCCAGCTTCGATGCCAGCGCTCTTGGCCAGATCGGCCGTCGACTGCGGCGCATCCGACGTCGTCGTGTATCTCGTCGATTTCGGACAGACCATGCTCGAAGTCATGCCGGATCTTTCGAGCCTGGGGCCGACTCCCCCGTCGGAGGCTGTCGCCACCACCATGGCCGGCCGAGCGTTCACCGATCAGAGAGTTCTCGTCGCCGACCGCGGTGACTCAATCAGGGTCTGGGTGCCGATCGTCGAAGGATCCGATCACACGGGCGTGATCGCTCTCACGCTTCCAAGCTCAGAGGAGACGCTGCTGACGGCATGCGAAGATCTGGGCATCCTGGCCGGATACCTCTTCGCCGTCCACGCTCGTTGCACCGACGTCTACAACTTCTACAGGCGTCGCCGTGACATGAGCCTTGCTGCCAGCATGCAATGGGACCTGCTCCCACCGCTTGTGCTGCACGCCGGCGGTCTGAGTGTCGCCGGCCTCCTCGAGCCGGCCTACGACATCGGCGGCGACTGTTTCGACTACTCACTCAACGGTGACTTTCTCGACTTCGCCATCTTCGACGCTGTGGGACGCGGCCTCGCCGCAGCTCGTATCGCTTCGCTGACCCTGAGCAGCTACCGGCATGATCGCCGCGACTGCCGCCCGCTCGCGACGATCCACGAAAACCTCGGAACAATTATTGCGCAGGTCGCGAACAACGAGTTCGCCACGGGAATCATCGGGCGCATCGAGCTCACTTCCGGCATCTTTTCCTGGACGAACGCCGGCCACCCCCTGCCGCTGCTGATTCGTGGGGGACGCGTCGTCCGTGAACTGCACTGCGCGCCGACTCCACCGTGGGGTGTCGCTGGCCGCCATCCGACTGTGGCGACGGAACAACTCGAGCCCGGGGATTGCCTTCTCCTGTACACCGACGGCATCACCGAAGCACGCAGCGTTGACCGTGACTTCTTCGGCGTGGACCGACTCATCGACTTCATGAACCGGTACTCCGCAGAGTCACTTCGACCGGAGGAGATGTTGCGTCAACTCGTGGAGAGTGTGCGGACCTTCCAGGGAGTCGACGAGCTCGATGACGATGCCACTGCGATGCTCGTGCGATGGGAGGGTTCACCGACCAACGCTGATACGGAATGACCGTCGCATCGCTACGGGTGCGAAACGGTCGGGCAAGTCATGAGAGAAGCGCGGGCGAGGCGGGCGACCGAAGGAGACGGATGGGAATTGCCTTCGCGGCCGGAGTTTGCGCGTTGGGACCATGATGATCGAGCGGAAGCAACATGTTGAGCTCCGGGAAGTACCCGGCGACACACCCACTCGGTGTGGGGTACGCGACAAGGCGGTATCCCGACACACGTCGCTCCACGCCGTCCACGTCACTCACGACATCGACCACGTCTCCATCGACAAACCCGAGTTCGGCAAGGTCTACCTCGCTCACCATCACCACGTGTCGATCACCTGAGATTCCTCGATACCGGTCATGATGGCCGTAGATCGTCGTGTTGTACTGATCGTGGGAACGAATCGTCTGCAGCAGCAACGTGCCTGGCGTGGGAAAAGAGGTGCGAACCGTCGTGACGGCGAATTCGGCTTTTCCGCTTGCGGTCGGAAAGACCCGGGAATCACGCGGCGGATGAGGGAGAGAAAAGCCGCCGAGCACGCGGATTCGATCATTGAACGCGTGAAACCCGGGAATCACTGCCGCGATGTGATCACGAACGACGTCGTTGTCGGCCCGCATGCTCGGCCAGTTCACTTCGTGGTCCGATCCGAACAACGCCGTCGCCAGGTCACACACGATCGACACCTCGCTGCGGGCGTGTTTCGGCGGGGAGAGGACACCCGTTGACCGGTGGACGAGACCCATCGAATCCTCGACGGTGACGAACTGCTCCCCGAAGGTGCTGACATCGCGATCGGTTCGGCCGAGGGCCGGCAGGATGATCGAGGTGCCGGCCGCGACAAGGTGGGACCGGTTCAGCTTGGTGGATATCTGCACCACCAAGCGAGCGTTGGAGACGGCCCGTTCCGTGAACTGGGTGTCGGGGGCGGCTCGGACGAAATTGCCCCCGAGGCTCACGAGGACCTTTGCCCGCCCGTCGGCGAAGGCGTGCACGGCGTCGACGGTGTCCAGCCCGTGAGCCGTAGGCAGAGAAACGCCGAAGTAGTGCTGAAGCGCCTCGATCTGTTCGGGTTTGGGCCGCTCGAAGATCCCCATCGTTCGATCTCCCTGCACATTGCTATGTCCACGTATCGGGGAAAGGCCTGCGCCCGGTCGGCCGATGTGGCCGCCAAGGAGCGCCACGTTCGTGATTTCCCGGATCGTTGACATTGCATCGACGTGCTGAGTGATCCCCATGGCCCAGCAGATGATCATTCGTTTCGCAGCGAAGATCATCTCGAACGCGGCCTCGACGTCGGCCCGCTTCAATCCGGTCTCCTTGATCAGCGCGACTTCGTCGAGCGATCGAAGGTGCGTCTCGAGTTCCGCAAACCCCGCGGTGTGCGACGCGATGAAGGAACGATCGATCGGTCCGGCGGCATCAGTGTCCCGGAGAACAAGCCAGCGGGCGAAGAGCTGGAAAAGGGCATGGTCGCCGCCCAAGCGGATGGGGAGGTGGAGATCCGCAAGAGACGTGCCGCGGCCGACCAGGCCTCGAAGTCGTTGCGGATTCTTGAACCGCAGCAGACCGGCTTCCGGCAGAGGATTGATGACCAGCATCTTGGCTCCCGCTCGCTTCGCCTCCTCGAGTGTCGTCAGCATGCGCGGGTGATTACTTCCCGGATTCTGCCCGGCGATGATGATCAGGTCAGCGTGCTCGAAGTCCTCGAGCTTGACGGAGCCCTTTCCGATACCGATTGCGTCTTCGAGGGCGAACGATGTCGGTTCGTGGCACATGTTGGAGCAATCGGGGAGGTTGTTCGTGCCGAAGGATCGGGCCAGAAGTTGATAGGCAAACGCAGCTTCGTTCCCGGTCCGCCCGGACGTGTAGAAGACCGCCTCGTTCGGATCGTCGAGCGATCGGAGCTGTCGGGCAATCTGTCCCAATGCGTCGTTCCAGGACACGGGCTCGAAATGCGTCGCACCTTCGCCCTTGATCATCGGCTCGGTGAGACGACCCTGCTGACCGAGCCACCAGTCTGATTTCGAGCGGAGCGATGCAACCGAGTACTCGGCGAAGAGTGAGCGGTCGATCCGACGATCGGTTCCCTCCTCGGCTATCGCCTTCGCGCCGCTTTCGCAGAACTCGATCCGATGCCGTTGACCCGGGGGCGACTCAGGCCACGCGCATCCTGGACAGTCGAAGCCGTTCGGTTGGTTGACGACGGTCAGCGCCATGACGGCGCGGCGCACCCCCATGGCACCGACCGATCTCGTGATGGAGGAGGCGATTGCCGGAGCACCGGTTGCCCAGTCCTTCGGTCCCGTCGCGGTCGTCGTCCGTCCACCGTCCTGCTGCGGCCCACTACCCCCGTCGTCGAAAGGCGAAACCACGGTCAATGAACTGCGGAGGGTCGATCGGCCGGCTGTTCGGCCGAGTCCGCGATCATTGCCGTGGCCGGACCTGCGAGGTGGATTCGTTCAACGGTGAGCGCCGAGCTCACGAATGCGAGGGTCGACTCTGCGCCCTGATTCCGATTCACCCCGTGCGTGCTCAGGCCGTCGAAACATCCGCCATCGTCGTCACCAACGGCGACGCCAAGTCGATTACGGCCGTGAAACCAGGTATGGGTGAGCGCTGCACGGTCCCGGAACCACCGAACACCCGTCGCCTCCCACGCGCGGGCGTGAGCACGAACGAGGGCGTGGGCCTCCAAGGGCTGTTCGTCGCCCGTCCCAACAGTGCTTTGTCCCCGCCGCATGCCGAGGTGCCCGTTGAAACGCACGTAGTTGCCCCGGTCGCACTGCTCGTCGAGCCAACGCAACGCTCGCAGCGCCGCCTCTACGGCCCGGTCGTCATCGAGCGCAACGCCACCCGCAAAGAGCGCCTCCGGAAGCATTCCCGCGTCGTATCGCACCGAGTCCTCGAACCAAAACCATGCGTCGTGGCTGTTCGCATCGAGGTGATCCATCAACACTCCCACTCGCTCAGCCATCACGTCACGCGTCGTGAGCCACGGCGCGACCGATTGGGCGAGCAGCGTGTATGCCACTGGATGGATCGCGGGGCCGGAAGGGACATCACGGAACACCGCTCGCAGGATCGGCTCACACACCGGCGCGTATCGCTCGTCGTGGACGACCGACGCGAGTCCAACGGCGGCGCGACCGACGTGGTCACCGAAATTCGGTCGGTCCGACCAAGACCGATCGAAGGCCATGAAGTTGTGCATCCGATCACCCGAGCGCAGCGCCAACCCGACTCCGTCGGGATCGAACGCATTGGCCACAAAGGCCACTGCCCGGGCGGTGACACGGTCCCAGTACGAATCAGCTTCGAACCGTTTGCCGATCGGGATCAACCGGGCAACGTCATCGACGCAGTATCCGCTGGAGAGAAGAGGGACGATCCCGGTGGCGTGTTGCACGATTCCCGTGCCGTCAATCAATCGCCGAAGATGGACGAGCGGAACAGAGGGGTGCGGAAGCGATGCCGCGATCCGTTCGTGACGGTGACCCGATCCCATCGATGAGCCCGACGCCGGCAGCGACACAAGAGGCTTTCGAGCGACGGAACGGCGACCGACCAAGGCGGAGCGAGCCCGTTCGATGTCAACGACATGGAACGGACCTTCGGTCATTGACCGGGTGCGCAGAACGTCGGCGAGGTCGGCCACCTGTTGACCGACCGCCGCCCAGTGCATCCCGGCGGCGATTCGAGAGGCCTCGGACCGCGCCTCGGCCCTGAAGGCGTCGTCGGTAGCGTACGCAAGAATTGCACGGGCGAACGATGCCGGCCGACGACCTCCGACCACTGTGCCGGCACCCGACGAGAGCAGGTCCTGGGCGTAGAGGTACTCGGACGAAACCACCGGGCAACCCGCGGCGACGGCGAAGGTGAGCGCGCCCGAGACAATCTGCTCAGCGTTGATGTAGGGGGTGACGAACACGTCGGTTGCGGCCAGCACGTCGGCGATCGCCTCTACCGGAAGGAAGGAGTCGATGAACCGAACGTGCTCACCGAGGCCGAGACGATCGACTTGGGCGACCAGGGAGTTCCGGTACTGCTCACCGTTCCGGCGGCTCTCGCCGGGATGCGTGCGACCGGCGATCACCAGGACCGCTGAGGGCACAACGTCGGCCACTTCGCGCATCGCCTCGATCGCCAGCTCCAGACCCTTGCCC
>JANPFX010000026.1:0-10292 GCA_031423635.1 Acidimicrobiia bacterium
GTACACGCCGCCGAGGCTGTTGAAGTAGTTGTAGATCGAAACTGATGCCGTCTGCTTGTCCGAGCTGGAAAAGAGGATGAACGGCACGAAGAAGTTTCCCCAGTTCCCGATGAACGCGAAAATGAACAGGACGATCATCCCGGGCCTCACGAGCGGGAGGAGCACCCGCGTGATCACCTGCAGCGTGCTGGCTCCGTCGACACGCGCCGCCTCCTCGAGGGAAACGGGCACACCATCGATGAAGTTCTTCGCCAGCCAGATTGCAAACGGCAGCGATGTGGCCCCCATGAAGACGGCGACCGCGGCGCGTGAGTCGATCAGATTGAGCTCGGCGAACAACCGGTATGTGGGGATCATGATGGCCAGGATCGGTAGCCCGCTCGTCATCAGGATCAGATAGAGGAACGGCATCTTGAACCGCAGCTTGTACCGCGAGAGCGGGTACGCACACAGGGTGGCGGCGACAACGGTCACGATTGAGGCCGTGACCGATAGTACGACGCTGTTGAGTAGCGGACGGATGACCTGGTCCCACGAGCCCATGCGTCGGAAGTTGTCGAGGCTCGGGTTGGTGGGGATTTCGAATCCCAGCTGCGCCACGCGGTTGAACGACGCGGTGACCATCCACAGCATCGGCCCGAGGAATGCCAGCATGATGACGATGAGGGCAGTGTTGGCGCCTACCCTCGCCTTTTTGCTCTGACGATGACGGTGCTGCACGTCATTCCCCCTTCCCCGGTCGCAGCGCGACCACGTACAGCAGCGAGAGGAGTCCGCCGAAGCCGAGAAGCACGACCGAGATAGCTGTCCCGTACCCGAGCTCGCCGAACTGGAACGCCTTGTGGTACATCAGCATCGGCAGCGTCTCGCTCTCGTTGCCCGGGCCGCCGCCGGTGAGCACGAAGATCATGGTGAATACCGACATCGTCGGCAGTGTGATGAGCATGAGGTTGGTGAACGCAGTTCGGCGGAGCTGCGGCGCAACGACGTGGCGGAGCACGCGTGTGTAGCTGGCACCGTCGATCTCGGCGGCGTCGATCAGTTCCTCCGGGATGTCTCCCAGCGCGGCCGAGTAGACGAGCATGGAGAACGCCGTGGCCCGCCAGATGTCGGCCAGTATCACCCCGATCATCGGTTGGTTCACCAGCACCTGTTGCTCCGGAAGGTGGAAGAACCGGAGCACGACGTTGAGTACCCCGTTCTCGTTCAGAAACGAGGTCCACATGAAACCTGGGACGATCTCGGGGAACACGTAGGCGGCGAGTACCGTGACCCCGACGGAGGTTCGGATCAGCCGACCGCGTTTTTGCATCAGCAGGGCCAGCGCGAGGCCGAGCAGATTCTGGCCGATCAGGGCCGACCCGATGACGAAGACAAGGGTGAGCCAGACCGCCTTCGGGAAATCATCGGACCCGAACAGCTTGGTGAAATTGTCGAGCCCGACGAACTTGGGTTCTTTGGCCTCGATACCGGTTAGGCGGGTGTTCGTCAGGGACAGATAAACGGCGTAGCCGATCGGGACGGCCAGAAACGAACCGAGGAGCGCAATCGCCGGCGCCATTGGGATCGCCCAGCGTGCGCTCCGGCGGATGGAGCCCTTGCGGACCCCATCCGCCGCAGCCGGGGACCTCACCTAGCCGGCGAAGTGTTCTTTACCGACGACGCCGGGCATATCGGCGTTGTACTTGTCGGCGGCCTGCTGGGGCGAGAGCTGGTTGAAGGCGACCTTCTCGACGATGTCGGAGAGCAGCGCCCAGTTCTTGTCGGACTGCTCGGTGCTCGGGATGTACTTGGCGTACTGCAGCATGGAGCTGAACTCCTTGATCGTCGGCCGATCGGCGTAGGTCGGGTCGGCGGCCACATCGGTACGCACGGCCAGCTGCCCGGAACGCAGGGAGAAGCCGACCGAGATGTCCTTGTTGCTCGCGAACTTGATGAATTCCATGGCCAGGTTCGGCGACTTTGTTCCCTTGACGACGGCGAACCCGCCGCCCTTGTAGCCGATGGTCACCTTGCCGCCGGGGTTCTGCGTGGGCATCGTGGCGATACCGAGACGATCACCCCACTCGGTCCATTCGTTCGGTCCACCCTTGACCCAAGCAAACGACATCCAGTTGCCGTCGGGGACGAACCCGAGTTTGGCTTCCTTCATCCACGGGCCGATGAACGACCAGACGTTCGGGCTGAGTACATCGGCCTTCTTGGCGGTCAGACCGTCTTTGTAGAAGTCCTGCATGAACGTCATCGAGTCAACGAAGCCCTTGCCCGCAGGCAGCCATTTGTTGGTCTTGAAGTCGAAAAGTGAATCGCCCGTTCCGTAGAGGAGTGGGAGGAAGGTCTTGCCGATGGCGTCGATCGCCCCTGACGCCTTGCCGGCGTAGAGGTGGGCGGGAATGGCGCCAGGTACCTTGGCCTTGATGGTTTCGGCCGCCGCGCGGAGGTCGGCCCAGGATTGCGGCTCCCACTTTTCGGGAAGGCCGGCCTTGGCGAAGACGTCCTTGTTGTACCAGATGCCGATGTCATTGGAGGCCTGCGGGATGTAATACGTCTTGCCATCGAACGCCTTCGCTCCTTCACGAATGGCCTCCGGGTACAACGTCTTCCATTCGGCCCAGGTGTCGAGCGCCGAGTCGATCGGCAGCAGGTAGCCCGCCTTGACGTCGGCATCCACGAAGCCTGCGGTCGTCGGGATGATGTCCGGCAGGTCCTTGCCAGACTGGAGGCGGAGCTGGGTCTTGGTCCGGAAGGCATCGTCGGCCGCGACTTCGGACTGCAGGTTGATCTTCACCCCCGGGTTTGCCGCTTCGAAACCGGTCTTGGCGGCCTGGAGCGTGGCCTCGGGTTCGGGCCAGTCGCCGGTCTTGTTGTAGCTGATCGTCAATTCCTGCGGTTCGTTGGATGCCGGAGCCGCGGCTTCCGTGACGGCGGCGGTTTCGGCGGCGGCTTGCGTTTCCGCGACCGGAGCGGCGGTTTCGACGGCGGCAACGGTGGTTTCGGCGGCGGCTTGCGTGGCGGCGGCGGCCACCGTGGTGTCACTCGACTTTTTGTCGGAGCTACAGGCGACGAGGCCGAGTACGGCGATGAGCGATGCAGTCGCTCGCAGACGGATCGATGGTCGATGCATTGGTTCCCCCCGGAATGGTGAGCGCCATGCTGTCTGCCAGACGCTTTGGCGAGTATGACAGCGCAGCGGCGATATTGATAGGGCAAATATGTGAAGACCGAAGTTTGGGTGCTCCCTCGATGACCCGGCATTCCCGGACGCCGGCGCGGCCGGGCAGGTCTCATCGGGGCCCGCAGCTGTATCACTCTGGGGTCTACAGGTCGCGCCGCTGCAGCGCAGCAAGAACGTGCCATCAAGGCAATGAGCATTCCCGACTCCGCCGGAATGGCCAGCGGCTCGATGACAGGCGCCCAGCGCCGAGCGGCGACGCAAGTCTGGTTCGCGCTATCGATCACGGTCGTTTCGAAGTGGTCAGGTCTCGCGAGACACTCGGCGAGGTCAAATCGATCGGGACGAATCGCCAGTAAAGCTGCTCCGTCGTCTGGTTGGTCGACGGGTTCCCGAACGCTCGGGGAATGGTCCATAGATCGCCGAGTGTGAAGCCGTCGGTTGCGGCATCCGCTCGATAACGGTAATGTTATGCGATGGTTTCGCACGAGTGGTCGACATGTTGGACGAACACCAACGAGCCATGGAAGCCGCGACTGAGAAGTCGACGAAAGGAGAAGCGATCATGAGATTGAAGAGTTGGGAAGAAAAAGTTCTCAGCGTCGAGGGTGCAGCGAAACGCGTTGCCGAGATCGAGGACGAACTTCGATTGGCCGCCGGTCTTACAGCGTTGCGCGAACGTACCGGTTTAACGCAACGTGAACTGGCCGATCACATGGGAGTGTCGCAACCGCGGATCGTCGCGATCGAGCAGTCAAGAAACGTGACGATCGGTGTGCTCGACGCGTATGTAAGCGCGCTTGGTGGTCGTCTCGAAGTGTCGGTTGTGCGAGCAGGCCGTCGCACTCGCTTGCTCGGTGAGTCGACGACCCCGCGGGATGACTCTGCGAAATCTAGTTCGTTGAACGCGTTAAACCATCGATCCAGGAAACGGGCCGACTCTGCAGAATCAGCGGAAAAGCCGACGGGAAAGACCCTGCTCAGCGGAACCAAAGGACGCAAACCTACCGATGACATAGCCTTGCCAAGGTGAGGGTCTGTTCAGCCGCACTCGCGGACGTTAATCGTCCCGGCTGAGTCGCGCGTGGGCGTCGATGGGATCGACGTCACCCGGGTCGGGGAACAGTCGGCGCATCTCCGTTGGCCGCGAGCAGCACGCCAGAGGCTGGGCTGTCGACGAGAGAAGCGGCGTCGGCCACGATTTGGTTCTGCAATCCGTGGTCGAGGCCGAGGAGCCCGGGTCACCTACCGAGAATATCGATCGAATTCGGCCTGGCCTGATTCGACTGCGTGTCAGCGCGCCGTCAGGTGGCGGGCTTTGGTGGTGAGCGTTTCGAGGACATGGGCGAACGAGTCGTGGAAGCCGGCCACGCCTTGGTCCTCGAGGGTGCGGCCGACGTCGGCGAGGTCGATACCGACGCGGGAGAGCCCGGCGAGTACTGCCGATGCGTCGTCGATGTCGCGGTCGATCGTGCGGGCGACGGTGCCGTGGTCCTCGAATGTTTTGATGGTGGTTTCGGGGAGAGTGTTGACCGTGTCGGGGCCGATGAGATTGTCGACGTACAGGGTGTCGGGATATGCCGGGTTCTTTGTTGACGTCGACGCCCACAACGGGCGTTGCCGATGGGCGCCGCGGGCCTCGAGTGCGGCCCACCGCTGGTCGGAGAAGCGATCCCGGAACAGTTGGTAGGCCAGTTTCGCTTGGGCGACCGCGGCACGTCCACGCAGGGCCAGGGCGTCGGGTGTGGCGATCGTCTCGAGGCGACGGTCTACTTCGGAGTCGACCCGGCTCACGAAGAACGAAGCGACGCTGTGCACACCGGCGAGGTCGCCGCCGGCACAGGCATATTGCTCGAGGCCCGACAGGTAGGCGTCGATCACGGCAGAGTAACGCTGCAATGAGAAGATCAACGTGATGTTGATGCTCCGACCTTCCGCAGTCATGGCCTGAATGGCCGGGATGCCTTCGGGCGTCGCAGGGATCTTCACCAACACGTTGGGTCGGTCTATTCGGGTGTGGAGATCGCGGGCGGCGCTGATGGTGCCGGCGGTGTCGCGAGCCAACTCGGGCGCGACTTCGATCGACACGAACCCGTCGAGACCGCCGCTGGCATCGAACACCGGTCGCAATAGGGCTAGGGCGTGACGCACATCGTCGATGACGAGATCCCAATATCCGTCGAGTACCGATCTGCCGCGAGCAGACAAGTCAGCGAACTGGTCGTCGTAGGCGGCGGACCCTTCGATGGCCTTGGCGAAAATGGTTGGGTTGGCCGTGACGCCGCGGATGCCGTCTTCTACGAAATGGGCGAGGGTGCCATCGTGGAGAGACGTGCGAGTCAAGTTGTCGAGCCACGGGCTCTGGCCTCGCTCGTCGAATAGGCGGTGCAGCTTGGTCATGACGACACTTCCGTGTTGTCATGCTGGCCTGGGAACACGTCGGTTTCTGACTTGTGCCAGACCGGGGAATCGCCGGCGGTTTCGACGTTGAACCCGTAGTCGTACACCAGCGTTCCGCCGAACGTCGCACCCACCGATACCAACAACGCGATGACAATAGACAGTATGACGATCCCGATCGGAGTGACCGCTTCGCTGTGATAGTCGTTGAGTCGCCAGGCCACATCGACGAGTGCGAGCGCGGTGACGGTGATCATGATCGTGGCGTGGGTGTTGATGGTGCGCCGGGCCTGGGTGCCCGACTCCGATGACTTCCGCGCATCCCACCAGCCCGTGAGCGCAGCGAATACCGACACCGCTGCTCCGGCGACGAACGCGATACCGGCGTGCCACAACTCCCGGGCCCACCCGTCATCGGCGCCGGCGATCCACGACACGACATCGAAACCGGCTGCGAGCACGTACGCGGCGATCGGGAAGTCGGTCAGCGGCGGGTGCAACGGTTTGCCGGACCAACCTCGCAAACCCTTGAACGTGCGACCCTTCAACGTGAGCGTCGGACGAATCGAGAACTTCCTCATCAGCTACTCCTCGGCTCAACTGGTCCTCGGCGAATCCCGGACTCGGAGCGTTGGCGTTGTTCTGTCCGGATCAACAGGCTCAATGTGTGGTGCCGAATCATGGCTTGCTCCTTTGTGCCTGGCCCAGAAGGCCCCAAGAAGAGGGTCCGCAAATGCGCAGGATGCGCCGTTGAGCCGGAAGCGCGGTCAGTACCCGTTCGGTAGGCGGTTGAACCATGGCGCCGGTTGAAGTCGATGGACGTGGCCGAACTCATTCCGTTCTTCGGGGAGCCGAGGGCTCGTGGCGGGCTCCTTCCCACGTCGGGTGGGCCTCCCGTACAAACGCTTCGCGACGACTCCTAGATCACCTTTGAACGAATCCTTGCGAGGCCTCAACCCGTCACGGAAACCTGCGCGTGACGCCTTTCGGTTGTCGTCGGACGGCGAACTTGGGTCTGCGTCGCTTCCGTCATCCTTCGACCGTTGTCTTGAGGCCTTCGAGCATCGTCGACCAGTTCTTCTCGTAGTCCGCTTCAAGCTCTTCGTCGCGGTGGCTGTGTCGACTGGCGCACGGCGTGCTCAACTTCTGGCGGTGCAACGGGACGACATCGATCTTGCACGTGGTCGGGTTGCGTTCGTCGGTGGCTGGGTCGAAGGACCAGACGGTCCGGTGCTATCGGACACGAAGACCTCGCGCCGTCACCAGGTGCAGGTTGACTCGACAACGCTCGCCTTACTTGCTCATCGCGCCGGTTCAGGGAAGGACGGGTACGTGTTCAGTGACGACGACGGCGCGGCGGCGTGGAAGCCGAACCGGACGACGAAGTCATTCCTTCGGGCGCTAAACGATGCCGGGCTTCGCCGTTTTCGTTTACATGACCTCCGCCATGTCACGGCGACCGAACTATTGCAGGCTGGTGTGGCGCTGGCAGTCGTGTCGCAGCGACTTGATCATCAGCGGAAGTCGACCACGCTCGACTACTACGCACACGCGGTCCCATCCGGCGACGCGCACGCTGCGGACGTCATGCGGTCGATCATCAACAAAGCCCGAGGGGCCGCATGACGTGCGGTCGCTTGCGGAATTCTGGATGTCAGGCTATCCTGACATCATGAGTGTTCTTCTTGATCGTTTGCCATCCGACCCGTTGGAGGCGTTGCGTGAGCTGACGCGCGCTGAGGCTGAGCTGGGTGAGCTTCGCCGTCAGGTTGTCGCTGACGCCCGCACGGCTGGAGTGTCGTGGGATCAGATCGGGGAGTCGCTGGGGATGACGCGTCAGTCGGCGTGGGAGTACTTCTCCCGTTCCGCTCGAGAATCAATGGCTGCACGAGCTGCGATGTCTTCGTTAGACGAAGACGACGCGATGCGGTTGGCGGTCGAGGAGACACGGGAAGTTCGACGTCGGCGTGCTCGCTGAGCCGGTCCGAGTCGTCCTCGACGCGAACGTGTTCGTTTCGGCCGCGATCGGGCGCGGTCCGTCAACGCGACTGGTCGACCAGTGGATGTCGGGCCATGCTTCGTTCGAAGTCATCGTGTGTCCGAGGTTGATCGGCGAGATCCGCGATGTGCTCAATCGTCCGCGTCTGCGTAAACGAATCAGCGCTGAGGACGCTCGCGAGTTTGTCGGAACGATCTCGGCTCTGCCGAGCCAAGTACCGGACCCGTTGGAGATTGCTGTTGTGACTCGGGATGCCGACGATGACTACTTGGTTGCGTTGGCGAGAGAACACGACGCTGTGTGGATCGTCACCGGCGACGACGATCTTCTCGATTGGGTGGAGCAGAAACCTCGGACAATCGCGCCCGCAGCGTTTGAGCAATGGTTGATCGAACGGCCGTGAAATTCGAGGTCGGTCGGCTTCCGACTGGACGGCGATAATAAGCGCGCGTACGTAGACCCCTCTGCGAACTACCTGGACTGGGGCGTATTTGGTGGACAAAATGTGGACGCAGGAGCACGCAACCGCAGGTCATGGACTGGCTGGACGGTCATCCTCACGTTGCCAAGGTGAGGGTCGCGGGTTCGAATCCCGTCTTCCGCTCCAACGAAAACACGCAGTCAGGCACCCCTTCGAGGGTGCCTGTTGCGTTTCTAGGGACCTGTTTGACCATCGTTTCGACGTTCCGGCGCTTCGTGCCCCGTTGAGAAGTGCTGAACGCGAGCGACGGACTCCGAGCGGTGGCGAGCACTCGCTGCGCTCTTCGATCCCGACCGATGTCATCGCCGACGGCTCGGTCGCATGCTGGGACTACAGGTCCCCGTCGACGACGCCTCGCTGCAGCCGGTCGAGAACGTTGCGCGTCACCCGCTGCACGAGCGGGTCACCTCCGGCGACGCCGTACGCCCAGTCCGTGCAACCGCTCGTAATCACCGTTCCGCCCGCCGTGTAGGCGCCGAGAACGGCGTTGCCGTGCGCGACCTTCGCGACGTTGTCCTCCGACATCGATCCGAAGAGCACATGCGCCACTCCCTCGAGTTCCCCCATCGTCCTGATGGCCTGCAGCCCCGTTGAGTACTCGTTGACACCTTTCTCGACGTTGACCGACCACAGCCGCGCCGGCGCCGAGCCGAGGATCTCGAAGCCTTCGGGGCAGCCGTCGGCATGGGTGGGAACCGGCAGGTTGTTCTCGAGGGTCATCTCGCACCCGTCGCATTCGTACCCGACGACGATGTGGTCCGCCCCGAAGAGATCGCCGTAACGAAGGTCGGTCCCTTCGAACATCCAGTGCTCGGGCCGCCAAATCGTGTACCCGCGCTGTCCCCTCGGGGTGCCCCCGGCGATACGGGCATAGCCACCGCGACTGAAGGTCACTCCGGTCATCCGCGACTCCGGGCGGCCGATGATGGGATCCGACCACATGCCGGAGAGCAAGTGCGGGTGCGTCTTGCGGAGCGGATCCCGGGCGCGGGCCTCCCCCTTGTACGACACCATCGTGGCCCCGTCGTCTTCGAGCCGCACCTGCCAGAACGACGTGTTGCCCGAGAAGAACGCCACGTTTCCTCCGCCGGCGATGAACGTTTCGACGGTGTCGCGCATGGGCGACGACCAGTATTCGTCGTGACCGACGGAAAGCATCAGCGCGTGTCCGTCGAGGATCTCGGGGCGGATCTCGAGATCGGCGTTCACGGCATAGTCGAACTGGTAGCCGGCCGCCTCGGCCCATGCCACGAACGGGCCCTCCCAGGTGGGCCACCCTGAACACGCCGACCACGAACTGATCTTCGCCGCCCGCGCATGATCGGACCACGCGCTTCCACCGAGATCGGGCTCGGCCGACATTGCGGCGTTGCGATGGTTGTGCGGATCGGGCCGCATGATCAGACCGTTCGCCAACGGCCGCCGGAACGACACGGCCGTGCCACCCAGGTACAGATTCGACCCGCCCCAGTCGTTGTAGGCGTTCCAGGTGTTGAGGGACAGTTCGAGGAGAATCTTCGAACGGGGCGCGTCGGTTGGTGCCCGCAGCACGAACCCGGCTCGACGCTCGACGGCCGACCCGTCGGGCAACACGGCGTTGAGTGTCGCCTCGTACCAGCCCGACACCCACTCGGGCGACGCCGTGAAGGAAAGCAGCGGCGGCCATTGTGCGCCGGTCGCGTGCGCGTCAGCCGCGATCGGATGACTTGGCACCTGGAGCGCCGGGAAGTTCGCAATGACGTTGCGCTGGGCGCCAACCCTGGCGATCTCGATGTCGACGTCGAGGGTGGTCTCCGCCGGAGCCACGCGACCCGAAGGGTGCGCGTTCGTCGAACCGGCGTGGAATGTGATGGTGTCACCGGGCTCGTAAGAGGTTTGGTCGAAGTATCCCTCGGCGGCTACGGTCCAACGTGATTCGCTCATGGCCGGACGATACAGCACCCACCGATTCAGGCCCGGCCCGCTCGCATCCGTCAGATTCACGGCCAAGGAGTGATATGTCCACAGATGATTTCGGTGTCGTTGACCCGCTCGTGAGCGTCGACTGGTTGGCAGACCACCTCGAAAATCCGGGTGTCCGGGTCTTCGACTGCACCGTCCTCCTCTCACCCGACCCCAACGGCAGCGGAACGCTCGCCGAGAACGGTAGGTCCACGTATGAAATGGGCCACATTCCGACATCGGGCTTCCTCGATCTCCTCAGCGACTTTGCCGATCCCGACAGCCCGTTCCGATTCACC
>JANPFX010000027.1:0-6090 GCA_031423635.1 Acidimicrobiia bacterium
CAGCGCCTCGGCCACTGCGCACTGCGCGACCCGCGTGGGGTACTCGGAACCGGACAGTGTGCGCTCTTGGCCAGAGTGGATCACCACGATGTCGGCGTTGTCCGGAACGTCCACGTAGGTGAGAGAAAGGTCGTGGCAGTCCATGATCATCGCCTTTCCTTCACGACCCCCGGCGCTCGCGAGCTGGTCGAGGATGCCCGACGGCACGCCCGACGACACCTGCTCTGCCCGTTGGCAGAGCCGCGCCAGTTCGAGCACCGACCCCTCGAAACCGAGCGCGAGTGCGAGCGCCACTTCGAGCGCCGCGCTCGACGACAGCCCGGCCCCGATCGGGATGGTCGTCTCGGCGTGCCCGCGAAATCCGTACTTTGGCCGAAGCTCGCTCACCACGCCCGCCACGTAGCGACCCCACGACGGGGTCACCGCCGCCGGGTCGGTCACGTCGATCGGGATGCTGACGGCCTCCGGCTCTGCCGCGGATGCGAGGTGTACGACGCCATCTTCGGTGCCTTCACCGGTGATGGTGGTGGCCATGTCGATCGCCATGGGGAGACAGAATCCCCCCGTGTAGTCGGTGTGGTCTCCGATGATGTTGACCCGTCCCGGGGCGACGGCGCGTACGGAAGGCATAGGACCAGTCTGCCGCTCCGGCCGCAGCCCTGAGCCCGGTCCGAGCGGTGCTTCATCAATGTTGACGATGGCGGCGAGGCGGCAATACGCCGATGCGTGGTCCATGAGTCGTCTGAAACGAATCGTTCGCGGTTCGGCCACGTCGTCTCCGACCGCGTTGGAGGGTGAGCTTCCTGACGACGAGGTCACCGCTTTGACCACAGACGAGACGTCGGCCGTGATCGCTCCAACCATCCTCGTGGGGCCCACGGGCATTCGCATCGATCCGAACGACCCGGCGAACGTGCAGCGCTCCAAACAGCATTACGGATGGTGGCTGCCCGAGGACGTGACGTCGTGGTCGGAGATCCCCGAGCCCGAACAGGGCGAGCCGATCAAGGAACGTCCGCTGACGGTGCAGGAACTCATGCGCCGCGAACGCGAGTTCCATCTCTACGGGCGCGGTGCTGGAGGCAAGCACGTTCCCGATCACGCGCCACGCCTGCTCGCGCTCATCATCGATGTGCTGATCGATTTCGTTGTCGTCGTCGGCTACAAGCTGCTCATCGGCTACCCGTTCGTGGGCGACCCGCTGCGACCGACTCCGGCACTCGTCGGTGCCATCGTCGCCGTACACATCTTCCCGATCGTCATGTGGCGAGCGTCGTTCGGCAAGCTGGTGTTCGGCCTTCGTCTCGTCCGGGTCGACGGTTCGGAGTGCTCGGTTCTCCGCGCACTCGCGCGTTCGATCCTTCCTCCCCTGGCGATCCTGGACGCCATTGTGGTTCTCGTCACCTCGCACCGGCGCAGGCTCATCGACTACCCGCTGGGCACCCGGGTCGTCGCCAACGGCTGACCGCGGCGTCGACCGGACTTGCTCGGGTCGCGTGCGCGCGTCGAGAGTGGGTGCCATGAGTGGCCCACTGTCCGGAATCACGATCATCGAACTCGCTGGAATCGGCCCCGGGCCCTTTGCCGGCATGCTCTTCTCGGACATGGGTGCGACCGTCATCCGGGTCGAACGCTCCCAGTCCGTACGCGGCGGTGATCCGGCGAACCCACCGAAGGACATCTCCAATCGCGGACGTCTCTCCATCGGCGTCGACCTGAAGAACCCCGACGGTGTCGAGGTGGTCATGCGCCTGGTCGAGAAGGCCGATGCGTTGTTCGAGGGCTTTCGTCCCGGCGTCACGGAACGGCTCGGTCTCGGTCCCGATGAGTGTCTCGCCCGGAATCCGAAACTGGTCTACGGCCGGATGACCGGGTGGGGTCAGACCGGTCCCTACGCACAGGCCTCCGGACACGACATCAACTACATCGCCCTGGCCGGCGCGCTCGAGCCGATCGGCCGGGTCGGACACGCCCCAGTGCCTCCGCTCAATCTCGTCGGTGACTTCGGTGGCGGCGGCATGTTCCTTGCCTTCGGCCTGGTGTGCGGAATCCTTGAAGCGCACCGTTCCGGCAAGGGACAGGTCGTCGACGCAGCAATGGTTGACGGCGCAGCGACGTTGATGACGATGTTCCACGCCATGACAGCCATGGGTGTGTGGCGTCCGGAGCGCGGCACGAACCTCCTCGACACCGGTGCCCACTTCTACGACGTCTACGAGTGCGCCGATGGCACCTACATCTCCCTGGGGTCGATCGAACCGCAGTTCTATGCCGAGCTCCGCCGGCTTGCTCGGCTGGAGGGCGCGGAGTGGGATGCGCAGATGGATCGTTCGCAGTGGCCGGCCCTGAAAGTGAAGCTGCAGGTCCTCTTCCGCACGAAGACGCGCGCCGAGTGGTGCGCCCTGATGGAGCATTCCGACGTGTGCTTCGCCCCGGTTCTCTCGATCGCCGAAGCTCCGAAGCATCCTCACAATGTCGCCCGGTCGACGTTCGTCGAGGTCGCCGGTGTCACCCAGCCCGCGCCGGCGCCGCGTTTCAGCCGCACAGTCCCGGTGATCTCGTCACCGCCGTCGCACCCCGGGCAGAACACCGACGACGTCCTTGCGCTCGCGGGGTACGACACCACTGCCATCGAGCACCTCCGCTCGACGGGTGCCGTCAAGTAGACCCGCGCCCAACACGGGGTTTCATCGCCCGCTACCGGGTTTTCCCGCCGGTTTCGACCGGGGAATCGCCGTTGCGGGCGATGAAGTGATCAGTAGCTGCGCCGACCGACTTCTCTGATGGCCTCAATCGTCTGGGCGACAACAAGTGGAGACCGTTCGATCTGGTTCGGTGTGAACGCCACCCAGCGATACCCGAGCCGGTCGTAGTTCGTCTGGCGGGCGCGGTCGCGTTCGAACGCCCGCTCGTGGAACTCGCGGCTGTCGATTTCGATGATCAATCCGTCACGGGGACGAAACGGCACGGGCCGAGGCCGGCGCTTTCGGCTCGGTCGAGTCGGAAGAACGAAGTCGACCCGATGGTTTGCTCCGACCAACGGGACCTGCCGCCAACACCAATACCCGAGCGAGCGCAGGAATTGGTCCGCTCGCGTCTCGGCGTAGCTCTCGGTGGGCGGCTCATCTCCACGAAGCAGCAGAGCCAAGCGGAGTAGCGCATCGCCCTTGCTCCGTGCTCCGCGAACACCGATGGCATCGAGGGAGACCATCCCGTCTCGAAGTGCATGCTCAAGTGCGAGTTCGATCCGATGCTCGGGGGTGATGCTGTCGACGCGCAGGTCCTCCGGATGATTGCCGAGGTGCCGGAGGACGAGTTCGATGGGGGCAACCTGGACCTCTCCGATGACCACTGGTTCCTTCCACTTGCTCGTTCGTACGGTGTCGTTCGTGTGCGAACCTGAGCGCGGCCCGCACCAGCGCAACGGCCACTCGAGATCACGAAACCCGTCGAGTCGATACGCCGCGGCGGCGGCCGGGCCGGTCAGGGCCAGAGGTGTCGAGCGCACAAGATTCTCCTGTTGCCGATCGCGCCAGTTCGCGATGCCACCGAGAATGACGATCCGTAATCCCACGAGTACAGCGACGCATCGGTTTCCGACGGAATCGGCGCCTTCGCGCGTTGTTCGTCGCCCGCTACCGGGTTTTCCCGCCGGTTTCGACCGGGGAATCGCCGTTGCGGGCGATGGGATGGTCAGTAGGGGATGGCACCGTCGATGACGATGTGGGCGCATTGAACAGGGTTGTCCCGGGCGACGTAGGCATCTTCCGAAGGCATCCAGACCTCGGTCCAGGTGGTGCGCGATGCCTCGCCGTCTCGTGCAACGCCTCGGGTGAGCCGGAACTCGTAGGGCGCGTCAACCCAGATGCGCACGTCGAGGTCGTTACGGAACATCTCGTGCAGCGCACAGACGCCCTCGATGACGACGACACCAGTCGGGACCGTCATGACCTGACCCGCCGCTGACCTCGAAGCCCAATCCCACGCGTCGTAGGTCGCCGTGTCCCCACGTAGCAAGACGTCGACGACCTCGCCACGAAGTCGAGGGAGGTCGAACTGGCTGCCGTTCCAGAACGAGTCCGTCTGGACGACCTGCACGTCGGGTCGTGATGCCTCGATGGCGTTGGCGAGCGTTGACTTCCCGGAGCCTCCGTGTCCGCCGATCCCGACCAGCGTCAACGCTCGGCGGGCTGACGCGGAGTGGATGAGGTCGAGGACGGTGGCGAGCTGTGACATGACAAACCGGGTGCCCACGCTACTGATCGGCTGGCGTCGGTCGACACCAAGCCGGCGCCGGACGTAACCCGCGGACGGGCTCAGCGGTCGGCGTCGACCAAGCGGAACTCGTCGGTGAGATCGTCGAGAGCAGCTTTGAGACCGGCGTCGAGGCCCGATGTCACCGCGGCCGCAGCGTCATCGAGTTGGGCCGGACGCGTAGCGCCGACGATCGGCGCGGTGATGGCGGGGTGTTCGAGCACCCATGCGATGGCCAATTGCGCCATCGAGATCCCGGCCTCGGCGGCGAGGGGGCGGAGAGCGTCGACTGCGTCGTGGAGCCGGTCGTTCCAGTAGCGCTCCTTGTAGCGGTCACCCTGGCCACCCGCGAGTGTGAACCTCGATCCCGCTTCGGGGGCCTCGCGCCGGTGCTTGCCGGTCAGGAGTCCACCGGCAAGGGGGTTGTAGGCGATCACGCCGACGTTCTCGTCGAGGCACAGTTCGAACAAGTCGCGCTCGAACGACCGGAAGAGGAGGTTGTAGCGCGGTTGGACACAGTCGTATCGGGCCACGCGGAGCACTTCGCTGCGTCCCAGGGCGCGGGCGAGCATCCACGCCGGGAAGTTCGAACACCCGATGTAGTGCACTTTTCCCTGGCGGATGAGATCCTCGAGCGCGCCCAGGGTCTCGTCGGTCGGGGTTGTGCGATCGGGGAAATGGATCTGGTAGAGGTCAATCGTGTCCGTGCCTAGTCGCCGGAGCGAACCTTCGACCGCTTCCATGATGTGGCGCCGACCGCCACCGCGCTGCCAGCGCTGAGGTCCCATCGGGGCGAAGAACTTCGTGGCGAGCACCACCTCGTCGCGGCGCCCTGTCATCCAGCGGCCGATGATGCGTTCGGTCTCGCCCGCGCTGTCGGGGCCCGATGCCGGATACATGTCGGCCGTGTCGATGAAGGTGATGCCGAGTTCGAGGGCGTGATCGAGAATCGCCCGCGAGGCGTCTTCGTCGCACTGGTTGCCGAACGTCATCGTGCCCAGACAGATCCTCGACACCTGGAGCCCGGTGCGACCCAGCGACGTGTGCTTCACGGTTCCACCGAGCCCGTCAATGGCACCCCGACGGGAACGCAATCGGATCCGCAGGCGGGCTCCTCGGTCAGTGCGGTGACTGCCGGGCGGTGCAGCACGGCCTTGGTCGCGCTGACGATGCCGAGCGGCTCGTCCTCTGCATGCTCGATCCGGATCTCTCCGTCGACGATCAGGCTGTAGCCGCCGGGTTCGGCCGGTGGCCAGAGGAAGGACACCAGCGGGTGTTCACTCGCATTCCGAGCGGTCCGTCGACCGATACCGCAGCGGAGTGTCGCGCTGTCGATCTCGACGATGACGTGGGTTGCGTGCGGCCGTCCGTCGACACCGGTGGTGAGGAGGAAGGTCGCCGGTCCGTATCGTGCCACTGTTTCCGGCAGGGCCTCGACCTCGACGGGGATGCTCATGCGCGAACCGTACTACTGCGACCGGTTCGCTGCGTCCGGCCGCAGCTGGTGCTGCGCTGCTCCGCTGCGCTTCGCTGCTCGCGTGGCGGTTGTTCTCACCACCCCCACCGAACCACGGGGTAGGTTCGTGGCCGTGTCATTGCATCTCCCCGTCGCATCGGTTCTGGCGACGCTGCTGCCAGTCCACAAGGCGTGGGCGTGGATGATGATCATCGGCAATGGGATGGCCGGCGTCTGGGCGCTGGCGGCTCATCGCGTGGAATCGCTGCGCACGCGTGCGCTCTGGTGGTTCACCGTTGCCGTGGAGATCGCGGTGTTCGTGCAGGTGATCCTCGGGGTGATCCTCTACACCAACGAGAAGATAACCCCACCCCAGTTCC
>JANPFX010000028.1:0-36564 GCA_031423635.1 Acidimicrobiia bacterium
GAGAACCGCCGAGCCAGCACGTCGAGGTCGGTCAGCGTGGTGTTCGGATTCGATGCCACGGCGCGGCGGACCTCACGATCGCGCGAGCGGGCGAGGCGATGCAGGACATGCGGGGGTGTTCGCGGATCCGATGCCGCCACGAGGTCGGGGGACTCCCGCCTGGGGACTCCTGCGGTCATTCTTCAGAGGCCTTCGGGCCATGCCCGGTGAGCGCCGCGTAGGCGGCCGCGAACTCCTGGAATCGGGGTTCGCTGCGGGTGATGGTTGCGAGGACTCCGAGTTGACCATTTGCGCGCATACGGTTCGCGACATCGTCGGCGAACAACTGCACCCACTCCGGGGCACTGTTCACCACCAGCCATCGCAAGCCCGCGACGGCTCGGGCGGGTGACTCGGCACGGAGCGCAAGGCCGAGCACCAGCGCATAGCGCGCCGAAGGCTCATCGGGCCAGCGATCGCCATCATGCGGCGCGTCGGACAGGATCCGATCCATCACCGGCAACATGGCGTAGACATCGACAAAGGCATCGAACTCGGCTTGTGCGGCCTCACCGACCGCGGCGCCGATCGGAAGACCGGCGGAGAGGAGCGTGTTGGCCATCACCCACGAGCGCGGGCTCGGCCAGCTCGGACGCTTCGTGTCGAGAGCGTGGAGGAGCTCGGGACGGAACGAGAGGAACGCCAGGATCTGCTCGCTCACTCCGACGTCGTGGCCGTGCCGGCGAAAGTCGTCGAGGTCGGGTTCGAGGTCGACGTGGAGGAATCGGTTGGCCAGAGGCGCGGGCATCTCGAACACGCTCGCCCGGTCCTGCTTGCGGTTGCCCGCGGCCCACACGAACCAGCCGTCGGGCAACACGTAGGAGCCGACGCGGCGGTCGAGCACGAGCTGCTGCGCGACCCCCTGCATCGTCGGCGCGGCCATGTTGAGCTCGTCGAGGAACAAGATGCCCCTTCCTTCGCGCGGAAGGAACTCCGGCGGGAACCACGTGGAGGTGCCTTCGACCGCGACCGGGAGGCCACGGAGATCGGTCGGCGCAAGTTGGGAGAGTCGGACGTCGACGAAGCGGAGCCCGTGTCCGTCGGCCACCTGGGCGACGATGGAACTCTTCCCGACGCCGGGAGGACCCCAGATCATCGTGGCGTTGCGCACCGGATGGGTGACGAGGGCATCGAGGAACGCCCGCAGCTCGCTGGGAATCACGTTGGTTGTACTCCGGTCCTTCACGTGCCCGCCAAAGTGGTCAGGTCGTACGTGCATGACGATAGGGAGTGGCTTTTTGTCGCGGAGTGAACGAGGTTCTTCTGGTGAGACCTTTCCGGCGACCACCAGCACGGCGGAGTGAACGAGGTTCTTCTGGTGAGACCTTTCCGGCGACCACCAGCACGGCGGGGAACACCACCGTGCGTCTGCGGCATCGTACGGTGGATGGGTGGCCGAACTCGACGAACACCGCGGGCATGGCGCGGCCGACCGCAACAACGCTGCTGATGCCGAGGTGGTCGTCGACCCACACGTCCACGGTCATTCCCACGGCGCGTATGCCGGGCCGCCGGCGAGCCGACACGTGCGACGCCTGCTCGCCGGTGTCGTCGTCCCGCTGATCGTCGCCACCGTGATTGCGATGATCGCGATGTGGCCGTCCGACAGCGGCCGGCGGAGTCGACTCGCCGGGCCGGCCCCGAGCCGGGCTCTGATCGCTGCGAAGGTCAAGGCCGTCACCCCGGAGCCGTGCCGCAACGCCATCGAGGCCGAGAGCGGCGTGAGCTATTGCGACGTCGTCGAGATCGAGCTCTCCGACGGCACCCGGACGGAGTTCGAGAATCCACCCGGCAACGGCATCCGCATCAGACCCGGGAACTCGATCTACGTCGACGGATTCCCGGTGGCGACCGCCTCGGGCGGCCAGCGCATGCAGTACAGCTTCTACGACTTCAAACGCGAGCGGCCACTGATCGTCCTGCTGATTGCATTCGCCGGAGTCGCTGTGCTCGTAGGACGCAGCCGTGGGTTGCGGGCTCTGGTCGCGCTCGCGATCTCGCTCGTGGTGCTCGGCGCGTTCATGCTCCCGGCCATCGTCGATGGAAGCCCTCCCCTGCTCGTGGCGCTCGTCGGTTCGTCGGCGGTGATGTTCCTGGCCCTCTACCTGTCGCACGGCGTCAACGTGCGCACGACGTCTGCCGTGGTCGGCACGATCGCGTCCCTCGCCATCACCGGGATGCTCGCATCGATCGCCGTTTCCGCCGCCCACTTCACCGGGCTCGGGGGCGAAGAGACCGGTTATCTTCGCGCCACATCGAACGCCATCGACCTCCGCGGCCTTCTGCTCGCCGGCATCATCATCGGCGCCCTCGGGGTTCTCGACGATGTCACGATCACACAGTCATCGGCCGTCTGGGAGCTGCATCAGGCCAATCCCCGGCTCGGTTTTCTTGAGCTGTACAACGCGGCCTTGCGGATCGGTCGCGACCACATCGCGTCTGCGGTGAACACGCTCGTGCTCGCCTACGCCGGCGCCAGCCTTCCACTGCTTCTGCTCTTCACCCAGGTCGGGACACCGTTCGGTGAACTGTTCAACGGCGAGCCCGTAGCCACGGAGATCGTCCGGATGCTCGCCGGCAGCATCGGCCTCATGGCGTCCGTACCGATCACCACCGCCCTCACTGCACTCGTCGTAGCCCAGGACCGTCCGACATGACCCTTGACATCACCGCCCTCGTCACCGAGCGCCCGGGCGCTGGATTTGCGCTCACAGGTTGTCAGCTGGAGGGACCACACGACGACGAGGTACTGGTGCGAATCGGCGCCGTCGGTCTGTGCCACACCGATCTGGGCGTCGCCGCCGGTTACCTCCCCGACCTCCCCTTCCCCGTCGTCCTCGGGCATGAAGGGGCCGGCGTCGTCGAGGCCGTGGGACGGGCGGTCGACCACGTCGTCGCGGGCGATCACGTCGTCATCACCGGGCCCCGCTGTCAGAACTGTCGCTTCTGCCGAGATGGTAGGCCTGCATATTGTCAGCGCGCTGATGAACTTGTGTTCTCGTGTCGACGCGCCGACGGTTCGACGGCGCTGTCGCGCGCCTCACGGACGACGCCTGGCGGTCGAGAGGATGTGGCCGGACACTTCTTCGGCCAATCGAGTTTCGCGTCGCACGCCGTCGCCTCCGCCGCCGGAGTCGTCCCGATCGACCGAGCGATGCCGTTGCACCTCGCTGCTCCGCTCGGATGTGGCGTGGTCACGGGTTGGGGTACGGTTCGCAACCATCTCCGCGTACGCGAAGGCGAGACCGTGATCGTGATCGGATTCGGAGGCGTCGGTTCGGCGTCGGTTGCTGCCGCACTTTCCGTCGGTGCCAGGGTGGTCGTCGTGGAACCGTCCGCATCGAAGCGCAGCCTCGCGGAGTCTCTCGGGGCCGAAACGATCGACGCCGGGAGCCCGACGCTGATCGGTGACGCTCACGACCTCACCGGCGGCGGCGCCGACCACGTCGTGTGCACGATTGGCGCTACGGCCGTCGTGGAACAGGCGATCGACCTGGCCGGTCGCAACGGAGCAATCGCACTGGTCGGGGGAAGTCCGCCCGGGAGCCGGGTGTCGGTCGACCCTTCCGATCTGCTCTTCGCCGGGAAGCGGCTCAGCGGCGTGCGGATGGGCGAGATGGTCGTCGGGCGCGACATTCCGATGCTCGTCGACGCATGGAACGACGGGCTCCTCCCCCTCGAACGGTTGGTCACGACGTTCCCCCTCGGCGACATCGCCGAGGCCGCCGACGCCGTTGCCCGCGGCGAGTGCGTCAAAGCTGTTCTTCTCCCCGATCATCAGCAGCACGGGAGCCGAAGTGCGGGAGGACACCAGCCATGATCGTCGACCGATTCGCCGCTCTGTCGGTCATGGACGCCCGTGAACAGGCTCATCGCGCCGAAGAGGCCGGGTACGGCGGCCTCTGGACCACCGAGAATCGCAACGATCCCTTCATCGCGATCACGCGGGCGGCCGACGCAACGAGCCGGATCACCCTTGGGACCGGAGTGGCGATTGCGTTCGCCCGGACCCCGATGACCGTTGCCTATCCGGCCTACGCGCTCGCCGAGCTCACCCGCGGCCGGTTCATCCTCGGGCTCGGATCGCAGGTGCGCGCGCACGTGACCAGTCGCTTCTCCATGCCATGGTCATCACCGGCTGAGCGCATGCACGAGTTCGTCACCGCGGTCCGGGCGATCTTCACGGCGTGGCAGGAGGGCACGCCGCTCAACCATCGAGGCGAGCACTATCGCCACACGCTGATGAACGAGAACTTCGCGCCGGCCCGCCACGACCACGGACCGCCACCGATCTACCTCGCCGGAGTCGGGCCGAAGATGACTGCCGTGGCCGGCGAACTGGCCGACGGCTTCATCGCCCACCCGTTCACCACATCGGGCTACCTCGCGGACGTGACTGGGCCGATCTTGGCGAAGTCCGGTCGTCGGCCGACGACCGTCCTGAGTGCGTTCGCCGTCATCGCCACGACCGACGCCGAGCTCGACGCTGGCGACGCCGCGGTGCGACGCCGCATCGGCTTCTACGCGGCCACCCCGGCGTATCGGCCGGTGCTCGACCACCTCGGGCTCGCCGATCTGCAGCCGCGGGCCGACGCGTTGGCCCGGACCCAGCGATGGGACGACCTCGCCGCACTCGTTCCGCAGGAGCTCGTCGATGAGATGGTGGTCATGGGTGAGCCGGCGGCCGTCGCCACCCAGCTCCACGAGCGCTTCAGCCAACTCGTCGATCGGATCGGCCTCAACCTTCAGGCACCGACCGACGACGCGCTCGTCAGCGAGACCGTGGCCCACCTCAAGGCGATGACGTAGAGGCTGTTCGCACTTGTCGCAGCGGCCCTCGTTGGCCCGACGATTGTGCACTCGGTCGCCCCGGGGGCGACCAGGGCTCCGACCATCGGGGAGGCGACCGGGGCGCCTGCGTACGCAGTGATCTGTACGTACCATGACTCATCGTAATGTACACTTCGGCATGGACGTTGCCGTGACCGAACTTCGAGCCCACCTCAGCCGGTGGATCGACGCCGCACGCGAAGGCAACGATGTCGTCATCACCGATAGAGGAACTCCGGTGGCCCGCATCGTCGGCCTCGACTCGACACCGCTCATCGACCGTCTCACCGCCGAGGGCGTGATCAGTCGTCCCATCAGCTCAACCCGGCCCATCGCGGGAGACCGACACCTTCCAACGCCGAGACGACCGGTTGCTGACATCGTCAGTGATCAGCGTCGCTGAGCGTGGCCCTCGTCTATTTCGATTCGAGCGCGCTCGTCAAGCTCGTACTCGACGAGGTCGGGTCCGACATCGCCGCAACGCTGTGGAATACCTGCGATGTCGCGCTGTCGAGTCGACTGGCGTATCCCGAGGTGTGCGCAGCACTCGCCGCGGCCGGCCGCAACCACGACGTGACCGAGTTGGAGGCCACTGCCGCTGCCGCTGAATGGGAGCTGTTCTGGGCCTCGATGCGCCCGGTTGAGTTGTCAGCCGACGTTGCGCGGGCGGCCGGGTCGCTCGCAGCGACTCATCGGCTTCGCGGGGCGGACGCCGTTCATCTCGCCAGCGCTCTCGCACTCGGCTCCACCGATCTCACGGTCGCCGTGTGGGGTCAGCGCCTTCACGCCGGCGCCGCTGCGGCCGGCCTCGGTGTCGCGCCAGCCACCCTCGGGTGATCGCGTCGACCACCTCCGGGGAGTTGGCCAGGACACGTTCCCGGAAACGAGCAACGAGGGTCTTGACACGTATCCCCCCTCTACATATATATGGTTGACATGAATACACCGACCTTCGTGAGCGCCGTCGTCCCCCGGGCACAGGTCATCGAGCGCCTCGACCACCACCTGCATCACGGGAACGCCCCGTGCGCCATCGCCCTCACCGATCTCGACGGGTTCGGTGAGCTGAACAATCGGCTCGGGCGGTCCACGGGCGAAACTGTCCTTGCGACGTGGGAACGAACCCTCGCCACCAACCTGCCGACGGACGCCGCCTGGTTCCGCCTCGGAGGCGACGAGCACGCGGTGACCCTGCCCGGACTGACCGCCGAGAACGCACTCGTGCTCCTCGAAGAAATCCGGAGCCACTACGCAACCCGGAAGATCGACGGCATCGACGAACCACTCCGAGCGTCCGTCGGTGTCGCCGCCCAACCGCCGCACGGACGAGCGGCCGATGTGCTCCTCCAAGCGGCCGGCGAAGCGCTGATGCGTGCCAAACGCGAGGGCGGCGATCGGGTGGCGATCTACATGGAGCAGAAGATGGTCCTGAAATCGAACTACTACTCGCGGGCGCACCTGGATCGGCTGGCCAGACTTTCGAACGTCACCGATCGCACCGAAGCAAGTCTGCTGCGCGAAGCCCTCGACGATCTCCTCGACAAGTTCGGGCCGATGCTCTAGCCACGCGAACTCGCTTCGGTTGGATTTCGTGCGCTCAGTCGCTCCCCGAGGGACGGAACGAACGATTTCCAGGCTCGGCCGTCACCCGCATGGAATGAGAAAACGACCTACTCTGCGGCCGCGCCGACGAAGATCTGCGTGACCTTGCCATCGACGATCGTGAACAACATGCCGCCGAAGACCGATCCGACCACGACGGTGTCGGGTGTGGACTCCTCGGCGTTGATCCGGTCACCGTACGCCGCTTCCACATCAGCCGAGCTGGCCCCGAGGCCGATGCCCGAAACCGTCTTGAGCGTGGAAGGCGCGGCGATCGTAAGTGAGCCTACGGAAAACGGTCCATCGGGCGATGGCGCTGACATCTTGGCCTCGACGCCTTTCGAAACCCACATCCAGGTGGACACGAAGTCCCCAGTCGCAGCCTCGTCCACGACCGGTGTCTTGTCCGTTGGCGCACCCAAGAGGTCGACGACCTTCGACGCGGATGTCCCGGGCGTCAAGCCCTCAATCTCGAGAGGAGAGCCGGCACCCGGCCCGCCGACAGGGACAAGGTCGACGACCAGATCAACCTCGTCGGTCGCCGTGCAGTCGGTCGCACCCTCGCAGGACTCGGCCGCGATCGCCGCTCGCTCCGTCCGAGTCTTCATACGTGCACCGATCATCTTGGTCGCGTCCTTCACGCCGCCCTCGCAGAGCTCGAACGAGCCGGGAAACGTCTGCTCCTGTGGCGTTCCGCCGTCGAGCACCACGTAGCAAGCTCGGTCGCCGCTCTGCAGCGCGGTGAGCACGCCCGACGCCCCGACGGGGTCCGTGGCAATGGTCGTGGGATCGACCGTTGCGGTGTCCGGTATGGCGACGTCGGTGGTCGGCGCGGTCTCGGCCACGGTCGGCGCCGCGGCGTCAGTCGCGACGGGCTCGGTGGGCGTCGAAGAACTGCCGCACGCCGTCAGCCCGACCAAGACGACGACCAACACCCAGCGAATGGCGGCGCGCCGGGAGGTGGAAACGATCCGTCGACTCATCCGTCCAGCCTTTCGCGTTCGGCAGTCAGAATCGAACCAGTCATCGTCGTGGTCGGGATTTGGAAGCTCAGTAGCTCCGGGAGCTACGCAGGCTCCAAACCTCGGGCTTGCCGCGAACTCCCCCGCCTTACGCCCACTTCGGCGTCGGCAGCGGCGTCGGGGCAAGCAGGGCGTCGAGGGCCGACGCGGGATCGGCACCGACGCGCACCAACTCGCCGTGATGCGCCTTGATGAACCCGGCGGCAACGGCCCGGCTCGTCTGCTCGATGAGCGGGTCCCAGTAGCCCTTCGTGTTGCAGAGAACGAGGGGCTTTCGCTGAATGCCGAGTTGGGTCCAGGTGAGCATCTCGGTGAGCTCCTCCCACGTTCCGAATCCTCCGGGAAGAGCGAGGAAGGCATCGGCCAACTCGCCCATGCGGGCCTTCCGGGTGTGCATCGAGTCGACCACCTCGAGGGTCGTGATACCCATGTGGCCGACCTCGGCCTGGAGGAGATCCTTCGTGATGACTCCGTGGACGGTTCCGCCGTCTTTCAACACCGCGTCGGCCACGGCACCCATCAGCCCGACCTTGCCACCGCCGTAGACGAGCTCGATTCCGCGCTCGACCAGCAGGGTACCGACGATGACGGCGTCGCGCAGATAGGCGGGATCGGTGCCGGACGACGAGCCGCAGTAGACGGCGATACGCGAGATTGCGGAAGGCATCGGAGCGTCAACGGTAGCCGTGCGAGGTGACGACGCTTCAGCGTCGCCTGCGGCGAAGCGGGTTCGCCTCCGGTGCGATCAGTCGCGGATCGAGCGTGCCGGTGCGCAGGAACAGCCGCCGACGCGCCGGCGACGCGAGCCGCATCCGGCGAACGAAGTACCCCGCCCCGAGCAGTCCGACGAGTTCGAGCAGAACGAGGAGCCAGGCCGGTCGGTCGAGCGTGGGCAGACGGTGGCTGCCGCCTCGGATCACCGGCCACCAGAAGACTTCCTTCGTCAGCCAGGCACCGTCGAGCACGAGGTGCCCGAACATCCCGATAGGGATCGCCAGCAGTCGCTTGCGCAGCGCCCGACGGCCGATCGTGACCCCCATGACCGCGAAAAGGACGGCCACGACGACAACGACGCTGTGCAACCAGGCCATGCGACGCGCCGCAACAGCGTCGACGATGTCGGGAAGCAACGCGCCGACAGCGATCAGCCGGTAGTCGAGCGACGCATCACGGAAGATGGCAAAGACGGCGAGGACGGTGGGAACGATGAACCAGAGCAGCATCGCAGGATCTCAGTGGAAGAAGGCGGAAAGCGCCGTCGGCACGGTGAACCGGAAGACCACGGCAGGACTCAGCGGACGAGGATGGCGCCGCACTCTTCACACGAAACCAACGCATCGGCGCTGAGCGCGCGAATCCGGTCGAGCTCGACCGAGGCGAGCTGCAGGCGGCACGAACCGCAGATCCCGCCGACGAGACGGGCCACCCCGATGCCATTGTTCTTCTTCCGGATCGCCTCATAACGGGCAAGCAGGCCGGCCTCGACTGCCGCAGCCGCTTCCGCCCGGGCAACACCGGTGGCGTGGGCCTGCTGCTCAATTGCTGCGAGCGCAGCGACCTCGACTTCCCGGGCTTGGGCGAGGCGAGCGAGCAGTGACTCGAGATCGGCAGCGTTCCGAGCGAGCTGGGCGTCGATCGGTTCGCGCTCCATCAGCACTTCGAGCTCCATATCCTCGAGCTCGTTGCGACGGCGGCGAAGTGATACCAGGTCGGCTTCGAGCGCCTGGAGCTCGCGTGTGGCCGTGACCACGCCACCGAACAGCGCCCGATCGGCCGAGGTGATCTTGGCGTCGACATCGTGCAACTGCGTCTCGAAGGCTGCCTGCCGCTGGCTGAGCGTGGCTTCCTGCGCCCGCACGGGTGCTTCGTTCCGCTCCAGGTCGGCAACCGCTTGTTCGAGGGCGACGACGGCATCGTGCTCGGGGAGATGCGAACGACGGTGGTGCAGCTGGGCGAGGGTCGTGTCGTGGCTTTGGACGTCGAGCAGGGAAGCGAAGGGCATCACTGCTGCACCGTAGTTGGTGCCACGGCCTCGACCGGCGGGGCCACGACGACCGGGGGAGCAACCGGCACCGCGTCGGGCTCGCGGCCGGGCACGGTGCTGCCCGCCTGAACGGGCTGCTGGGCGGTAGGCGTGTCCGACACGATGGTGGTCGTGACGACCGCTGCCCGCTTCTTGCGCTTCGCCAGAGTGGCACCGCTGAGCCGGTCCTGGCACCTCGTTCCTCTGGTCAGCGTCGCCCGGGGGAGCGCCGGGCCGGCGGATCCGGGAAGGCGGATGCCGACATCTGGAAGCCTGGACGCACGTCCGGAGACGGTCACGGAGAACCCTCGGCCCGTGATGCCATCGATCGGAACCTGTCCGATGGCCTCGGGCGTCGACCCCACAGGCACGGCGACCGGAACTTCGACGGATGACTCGACGGGTTCGACACTGGACGTCGGCGCGGCGACCTTCTTCCTCGGCTTCAAGGACCGCTTCTTGGTGTCTTTGGTCGACTTCGGCTCGTCCACGATCGCCAGGCATTCCGCCTTGCCGAATACCGTGTAGTCGGGCTCGGTGAACGGCAATTCGGGTTGGTAACGGAGCACTGACTCGGAGTACTTCTGCCAGATCTGCGCAGGATAGGTGCCGCCGAACACCCGGATCCCACCTACGTCGCTCATCGAGATCTTCGCCTTCGGCGAGCCCATCCACACGGCGGTCGCGAGCTGAGGCGTGAAGCCGACGAACCATGCGTCTTCGTAGTTGTTGGTGGTGCCGGTCTTGCCCGCGACGGGGCGGTCGCCGAGCTGCGCTGCCGTTCCTGTTCCGCGCTTCACCACCTGCGTCATCGCGTCGGTAAGTACACGTATCGCATTGGCGTCGGCAGCGCGTTCCTCGGACACCTTCGCCCGGAACAGCACGACGTTCGCGCGGTTGCGCACCTCCTCGATCAGGTAGGGCTTGCGCTTCACGCCTCCCGACGCAATCGTCGCATACGCGCCGGCCATCTCGATCGGGTGCACTTCCTCGACACCGAGGGCCATGGCCGGAACCGGATCGATCGGGGTGGTGATGCCGAGACGACGCGCTGTCGCCACGATGTTCCGGTACCCGACGATGTAGGCCAGGCGAGCGAACGCACAGTTGCTCGAGGCCACGAGCTGATCGCTGAGCGAGGCGACCTTGCCGGTCGCGTCTCCGGCGTTCTGCGGTTCGAACGGATCCGGTTCTCCGCCCGGATTGGGTATCGGACAGGGTTCCTGTCCGCTCAGGTACGACAGCGGGCTGATGCCCTGTTCCAACGCGGCCAACAGGACGAACGGTTTCCACGAGGAACCCGGCTGGCGGAGTCCCTGGGTCACGAGGTTGTACTTGTCGGTGTCGAACCCCCGGCCACCGACCATCGCCCGCACCGCACCGGTCGGGACGTCGACCGATGCGACCGCAGCGGTGAAGTCCGGCTCGTCTTTCGGCAGCACATCGAGGACAGCCTGCTCGGCGGCCTTTTGGGCGATCGGATCGAAGGTCGTCTTGATGCGGAGCCCACCGTTGAAGACCGCTTCGTAGCGTTCCTTGGCCGTCTCGCCGAGTCGTCGATCGTTGAGGAGCTCCCGCTTCACCGTCTCGATGAAGTACGTGTCGGGTTTCGCCAACCGATCGGCCGGACGCGGCATCGGGCTGCGCTTGAGCTGTTCGGCCTCGTCTACGGTGATCTGCCCGACGACCACCATGCGGTCGAGGACGACACCACGCCGAGTACGAGAGCGGTCACGGAAGCGGGACGGGTCGTAGCCGACCGGGTTGCGGATCATGCCGGCAAGGAATGCCGCTTCGCCGACGGTGAGCTTCTCGACAGGGTGCTGGAAGTAGCGCTCCGCTGCAGCTTGCACACCGTAGGCACCCTGGCCGAAGTACACCTGGTTGAGATAGCGCTCGAGGATCTGGTCCTTCGTGAACTTCTTCTCGAGCTGCAGTGCCAGGGACACTTCGCGAACTTTGCGACTCAGCTCCTGCTTCGAGGTGAGCAGCGAGAGCTTGACCAACTGCTGGGTGATCGTCGACCCTCCCTGCGCGACACCACCGGCATCGACGTTGGCCCCGATCGCCCCGAGGGTGCGGAAGAGGTTCACGCCCTTGTGCTGATAGAACGACGAGTCCTCGACCGCCAGGATCGCGTTCACCAGTGACTTCGGAACACGGGAGAGCGGCACCGCGCTTCGGTTCTGCTCGGCGTGGAGCACGGCGATCACGCGATTGCTGCGATCGAGGACGAGGGATCGCTGATCGAGCGGCTGGAGTTCGTCGACGTCGGGGCCGACGTAGCGCACGCCCTTCGCCGCCACCGAGAACTGCGACCCGATGAGGACGAACGCGAGTGCCAGCGCACCCGCACCGAGCGCTCCCCCGGCACCGAGCACGACGAGTCGGACCACGCCGCGGACGGCACGGGCCGGAAGCGATCGGATTCCCCACCGCCGGACCATCACGTCATGTTACGGCGTGGTCATGCGACGCGGGGTAGAGCACGCCCGGGTTGGCCAGGCCTTCGGGATCGATCGCCCGCTTGATCGAACGCATCACCTCGACGTCTGGTCCGCCGCGATCCCGAATCAGCCATCCACGCTTCAAGCGTCCGATCCCGTGCTCGGCCGACACCACTCCCCCGCAGTCGAGAACGCGCTCGAGCACGCAGGCCTCGATGGCTTCGAACCGTTCGACGGACGCCGCGATATTCACGTGGAGGTTGCCGTCGCCGAGATGACCGAAGACGACGGTTCGGCCAACCGGCGCCGCCGCCCCGATTGCGTCGTCGAGGCCGTCCACGAATTCGGTGAGTCGAAGGAGCGGGATGCTGACATCGAGCTTCACCACCGGCCCGAAGCTCGCCGCGATCTCGCCCTGCGCATCGCGCAACCGCCACCACTCGTCACGAGTCGCACTACCCGTGGCGACGGCGGGCTCCCCGACGACGGCACCGGCGCAGGCTTCGACGGCGGCCGCCAGTTCGTCGAATGCACCGGGACCCACGGCTTCCACCAACATCGCCCACGGTGCAGTCCACGGCCCCGGTATCGACCATGCCCGATGCTCGCAGAGCGCGGCGATGTCGTGTCCGCGCATCAGCTCGCACGCCACCAAGGCCGATACGCGGCGGAGGTGCCGGAGCACAACGAGCGCGTCGCCGACGGACGACACGCCAAGTGCTGCGGTGACCCGGGGGGCGAGGGCCGGGCGTAGCTGAAGGCGTGCGGAGGTGATGACGCCGAGCGTTCCCTCGCTGCCGCACATCAGCTGGGCCAGGTTCAGTCCGGTGTTGTCCTTCGCCAGACCGTGCATCCGGCGGATCACGCTCCCGTCGGGCAGGACGGCTTCGATGCCGACCAATTGGGCGCGGGTCATGCCGTAGTGGAGCACAGCATTGCCACCGGCGTTCGTCGCGATCGTGCCGCCGATCGTGGCGCGATCACGCGCCCCGAAGTCGATGCCGTAGAGCAGGCCGAACGGAGCTACGGCACGGGCGAGATCAGCCAGGGTGACCCCGGCGCCCACGCTGACCTGCATGGCCTCGCGGTCGATCGCGCCGATCGTGCGCATCCGGCGCGTCGACACGACAACCTCGCCGTCGACCGGCACGCCACCACCGACGAGTCCGGTGTTGCCACCCTGCGGAACCCAGGCCACGTGGAACCGACGACACACACCGATCGCCGCAGCCGTCTCGGCGGCGTTCGACGGGAAGACGACTGCGCGCGGCGTGCCGGACCAACGCCCGGTCCAGTCGACGGCGTACTCCGCGAACCGTTCCGATTCCGAGATGACGCCGTCGGGTCCGACGATGGCCCGAAGTGCCGCGACGAGGTCGGGTCGGTGGTCGACGACGGTCACAGGGCGACGTTAGGCCAACGGCACCTCGACCGGCCTGAGAGCCGGCGCCCAGGCCGACCGAGCCGCCCAGCTACCGTCATCGGATGGTTCCCGCGCTGTTCGCATCGTCACCAGGCCACTGGTCCGGATCCGGCGGTCTCGGGCAGCTCCTCGGGTCGATCCCGAGTCCGTCGAGCGGATCGCTGCACCTCGGCCCGCTCCGACTCAACGCCTACGGCATGTGCATCGCCGTCGGCATGATGGTCGCGGTGTGGGTCACCGACCGGCGGTGGCAGGCGGAGGGAGGCCACCCGGCCGACATGGGGGCGATCGCCACGTGGGCGCTTCCGGCGGGCGTCATCGGATCCCGGATCTACCACGTCGCCACGGACTGGAAGAGCTACCGCGGCCGCTGGATCGAGACCCTCTGGCTGTGGCAGGGCGGACTCGGGATCTGGGGTGGCATCGCACTCGGCACGCTCGGCGGGGTGATGGTGGCCCGGCGACGCCACCTCGACTCCTTGCGGCTGATGGACGCGGCCGCCGTCGGCATCCCTCTCGCCCAGGCGATCGGCCGCTGGGGCAACTGGTTCAACGTCGAGCTCTTCGGTCGGCCTTCGTCGCTGCCGTGGGCATTGGAGGTGCGGCCCGGAAAGCGTCCGGTGGGATACCTCGACGCCACGACGTTCCACCCGACCTTCCTGTACGAATCGATCTGGTGCGTCCTCGTCGCCGGGCTGGTTCTCGTCGTGCAGAAGCGGTTCGGACACCGGTTGAAGCCGGGCCGGCTCTTCGCGGTCTACGTCGCTGGGTACACCTTCGGACGCTTCTTCATCGAGCGGATCCGCATCGACAAGTCGACCCGGCTCTTCGGTCTGCGGTTCAACGAATGGGTCGCCGCTACGGTCTTCCTCATCGCCGTGGCCGTGATCGCGACGGGTCGGCGCGGCCGTACGTCCGCTCACCAAGACAACGGCGAGGGGCTCCCCGCCCCTCAGGAAGGCGCCACTGCGTCACACGGTGGCGAAGCCGGCCCAGTAGCCGACGGGCCCGTTCTCCGGGACGAACTCGACGCTTGAGCGGAGTTCGCACGTGACCCCGGTCGGGACGGGGTTGCCTTCGGCGGTGACGGCGCCGATCGACACCGCCCAGCCGGGCCCATTGCGCGAGGGATAGGAGTCGGCGGAGAAGCTCCACCCGTTGTCGGACGACGGCGAGTCGGCCGAGGTGGTCCCGTCGTCGTTCCAGCGGAGCTCGACCGGACCCGAGGTGAAGCTCCCGGCTGCCGTCGTCCCGTCCACCCGGATCATCACCGGAGACGCCGGTCGGGTCCCCGAGAACGTGAACCCGCACACGACCCCTCGGTAGGTGAGGTCCGCGACCCGCATGCGCAGGACCGCGGTCGGCGCCGCAATCACAATGGGCGTCTCGTTGAGCGGGCGTGGGTCTGCGTCCGGCGTGTCGAACACCACGGAGACCTCCTGCGACGCGTCAGCACCGTCAGCCGCGGCAATCGTCGTGGACTCGCTCCCGGTCGCCGCCTTCGTCGGCCGCTCCGTCGCCTCCGCTGATGGGCCGGCGACCGAGCCGTCGGTTCCCGGACCGTTCGTTGAGGACGAGGAACACGCCGTGCCGACGAACCCGAACGCTATTGCGCCGACGACGAGGAGCGCCCGCGACGCGCTCCGTGAGGGCCTCACGACGCGACCGTGCCGTCGCCCGGACCGGGGTCGGGACCGAGCAGGTCAGCGTCACGCGGATAGCTCAGCAGCAGTCGTGCCTCGTCAGGTGTGACCCACCGGACCTCGTCGACCTCGTCGTTCGGTTCGAAGGTCCCGGAGACGACTGTCCCACGCCACCAGTGCACGATCTTGGGGCGACCCTTGCGATCGACGTACGTGATGTCGCTCAGCCGTTCGCCGAGGACCGCGACGAGACCGGTCTCCTCGAGCACCTCACGTCGGGCGCACTCTTCGATGGTCTCTCCCGGATCGAGCTTTCCCTTCGGGAACGACCAGTCGTCGTAGCGTGGACGGTGCACGACGAGGACGGTGCGTCCTTCGGGCGTATGGCGCTCGAGCAGCGCTCCGGCGGCGATGACGAGGGCGCGTTCGGTCATGACGGAACGTGGACGGCGAGGGAAACGGTGTCGGGAGCGACGGACGGCGGCGGCGACGACGCCGACATCCTGGCGATGGCACCGACGGCCGCGACGACGACGACCATCCCGGCCAACTGTGCCATGTTCACGTGTTCGTGGAGGAACACCCATGCCCAGACCACGGCGAAGCCGGGCTGGGCGAGTTGCATCAGCGAGATCGTCGAAACCGGCACCGCCCGCTGCGCCCACGCGATCAGCCCGTGGCTGACCAGCCCAGAAGTCACGCACATGACGGTGATCAGCACCCAACCCTTGGTGGAGACATCGCCGAGCTTGCCCGTCGAAACTGCGAAGGGAAGGACGACGACCGCGGCGACGGCGCTCATCCCCGCCATGAACGGTCCGACGCCGAGGGCCTGGCGGACCGATTTCGTGGCGAAGAGGTAGCTCGACCACATCACGACTGCTCCGACACACGCCGCGTCACCGACCCACGAGTGCGAGCCGACCACGTCACGGTCGGCCAGGAACAGGATCAGCGCGACGCCGGTCAAGGCGGCTCCCCCGGCGGCGATGACCGCTGGTTTCACCCGTTCGCCGAGGCGCCATGCGGCGAAGGGCACGACAAGGAGCGGTGCGAGGGTGCCGATGAACTCGGCGTTGGCGATGCGGGTCTTCGTCACGCCGGTGAAGAACAGGGTGAGGTTCAGCCCGAAGAACAGCCCGGCGGGCGCTGACTTCTTCAGCGCGTCGATGGTGAAGCGCTGCCTGGTCACCAGCAGGATCGACTGCCAGAGCAACGCCCCGACGAGGAGGCGCCAGAAGGCGACCACCGCGCCGGGCGACCCCGTGGAGCGAACCATGGTGGAGCCGGCAGAAAGGGCAACGACGGCGAAGCCGATCCCGACGATCCCCCCGACCCGATCGTTCACGCGCGCTGCCGGAACGGGAACGGTCGCACTGCTCACTGGCTCCAGGCTAGTGGCGACACCCGTATTCGCCGCGTCGATTCGGCCGGCCCGGCGCCGCTCGTTCCCGGCCGGTTCGTCATGCGCCACGCCGAGGTGCTGAGATCAGGAGATGACCACGCGACCGTTACGCATCGCCAACTGCAGTGGCTTCTACGGAGACCGCCTCAGCGCCGCCAGGGAAATGGTCGAGGGCGGACCGATCGACGTGCTGACCGGCGACTGGCTGGCCGAGCTGACCATGCTCATCCTGGCCAAGTCGAAGGCGTCCGGCGGCGGCGGATACGCCCGCACGTTCGTCACCCAGATGGAACAGGTCCTCGGCACCTGTCTGGAACGGGGCATCAAGGTCGTCACCAATGCCGGCGGTCTCGACCCGGCCGGCTGTGCCGACGCGGTCCGGACCGTGGCCGAACGACTCGGACTTGCCCCAAAGCTGGCCTGGGTCACCGGCGACGACGTCCTCCCTCGGCTGGCCGAACTCCGGGCGGCGGGTCATGAACTGACCCACCTCGACACGGGCGCGCGGTTCGGTGACCGGTCGGCCATCACCGCAAACGCCTACCTCGGCGGATGGGGCATCGCCGAGGCACTCCGGCTCGGCGCTGACGTGGTGATCACGGGCCGGGTCACCGACGCCGCCGTCGTCGTCGGTCCCGCCGCGTGGCATCACGGCTGGGCGCGCACCGATTGGGACGCACTGGCCGGGGCCGTCGTGGCCGGACACGTGATCGAGTGCGGGTGTCAGGCGACCGGCGGGAACTACTCGTTCTTCACCGAGATCGCGGACCTGCGCAACCCGGGCTTCCCCATCGCCGAGGTCGCCGCCGACGGGTCGACGGTGATCACGAAGCACGCGGGAACGGCCGGCCGCGTCGATATCGGAACGGTCACCGCCCAGCTGCTCTATGAGGTGCAGGGCAGTCGCTACCTCAACCCCGATGTCACGACACGCTTCGACACGATCATGTTGGCCGACGACGGTCCCGACCGGGTTCGGATCACCGGGGTTCGGGGCGAGGCGCCGCCGACCACGGCAAAGGTCTGCATCAACGTCGACGGCGGCTACCGGAACTCGATGACGTTCTGTCTCACCGGGCTCGACATCGAGGCGAAGGCCAAGCTGGTCGAGGACGTCTTCTGGCCGAACCAGAGAGGCGGCCGGGAGTCCTTCGCCGAGACAGCGACCCGGCTCGTCCGCAGCGACAAGGCCGATCCCCGGACCAACGACGAAGCCGTTGCCTACCTGACCCTGATCGCCAAGGACCCTGACGAGCGCAAGGTCGGCCGGGCGTTCGCGAACGTCGGGATCGAACTCGCTCTCGCAAGCTACCCCGGCATGTTCGGCATGGGCGGCCCCAGCGGGGCCCAGTCCTACGGCGTGTACTGGCCGACGCTGATCCCGGCGGGTCTCCTCCACCACGAGGTCCACGTCGACGGCCGCACTGCCGTCGTGGACGCGGCCGTCGAAGGCGCCATGGACCCGCCCGGAGACGAGACGCCGGGGTCGGCTCCGGCCGACGTCGTAGCGTCGGAGCCCACGACCCGCGTGCCGCTGGGACGACTCGTCGGCGCCCGCTCGGGAGACAAGGGCGGCAACGCCAACGTGGGGGTGTGGGCTCGCGACGACGACACGTTCGCGTGGCTACGCGCCTTCCTCACCGCCGAACGGGTCCGGTCGCTGATGCCGGAAGCCGCGTCGCTCCCGATCCGCCGGGTCGAGCTCGCGAACATACGCGCGCTTAACTTCATCATCGAGGGACTCCTCGGAGAAGGGGTCGCGTCGAGCGTCCGTCTCGACGCCCAGGCAAAGAGCCTCGGCGAGTTCCTCCGGGCCAAGGTCGTAGACATACCGACGCGCCTGCTTCCGGCGTAAGGCCCTACACGTAGTCGACGTGAGCCTCGGCCAGGTCGGCGGGCGTCGCAGTCTCCGACTGCATGGCGCGTCGCAACATCGTCGCGGCCAGGACCGTGAGCAATATCCCGAGGAGGACGTTGGAGAGCCGGGGATCGAGGCCGACAAAGGTCCGAGCGGAAATCAGCGAACACGCGCCGCCGACGCAGCCGACGAGGAGCCCGAGCCGCACATCGGCGTTGTCGTTGCGAACGTTGCGCCAGGTCGCGAACGCCGCAGTCGGAATGATGGCGGCCAGGGACGTCCCCTTCGCCAGTTGGTTCGACAGCGATGCGACCAGAACCATGCCCGGCACCATCACGAACCCGCCTCCCACGCCGAGAAGCCCCGAGAGTACGCCCGTGAGCACGCCGAGCGCGAAGAGCCCGACATCGGTGGCCAACCCGAGGTGCATCGCGTCCTTGCTGACGGGGCCGAACACCAGCCGGAGCGCGGCAACGACGAGAAGGGCGGCGAAGCACAACTGGATGGTTCGGATCGGGAGGCGCTCCAGCAGCCGAGTCCCGATCTCCGCGCCGATGACTCCCCCACCGACGAGCAGCACGACGACGAACAGATCCACGTAGCCGTCGAAGGCGTACCCGACCGCGGCAGCGGCCGAGATTGGGATCACCGCAGCGAGCGATGTGCCATTGGCGCGGCGCTGCCCCATGCCGAGGAGGCCGGTGAGCGCCGGCACGATGAGAAACCCGCCGCCGACCCCGAAGAGACCCGAGAGGGTTCCCGCCCCGACGCCGATGCCCACGGCCAACGCCCGGGACCGGGCCGACAGGGGCGGCGCGGTCACTGCATTCCCTTCGGCACACAACCGGATGCAGAGTTGGGAAACGGCACGGGCGAACCCTACCGTCGAGGTCCATGACCCGCACAGCCGCCGAACGACCCGTGGTCGATCTGCTCGATCCGGCGCTCTACCAGCGCGATCCGCACGAGGTGTGGACGTGGATGCGCGCCAACGAGCCGGTGTATCGCGATGATCGCAACGGCCTGTGGGGGATCACCCGCCACAGCGATGCGCTGTTCGTCGAACGGAGGGCCGAGCGCTTTCCGAGCATGCATTCGTACCGGGCGGTGTCGGCGCCGACAGAGATGAACATGATCGCCCAGGACGATCCTGGCCACAAGCGACAGCGCATGCTCGTGCAACGGTTCTTTGCCCCCGGCGTGCTCGCCCGTCGCGAGGAGGAGCTCCGCACAACGGTCCGCAGCCTGCTCGACGCGGTGTTCGGGAAACGGGGTGAGCGCCGCGGCGAACGGGTCACGTTCGAGGTCATCGACGCATTCGCCGGACGGCTCCCCGCGCTGCTCACCTGTCGGCTGATGGGCTACCCCGACGAGCAGTGGCCGGTCCTCAAGGGGTGGAGCGAACAGCTCATGCGCACCGACATGCGCGAACGGTCGGGCACGATCTTCATGGACTTCGTGATGGCCAATCTGAGCCTGCGGGCAAGCGTGAAGGAGATGGTGGCGGCGAAGCGCGCCATGCCGGGAGACGATCTCCTCACGGTATGGGCGCACGCCGAGCTCGGCGGGGAGCCGATGCCCTTCGACAGCATCTTCCACGAGGCCGGGCTGTTCGTGTCCGGGGGTTCCGAGACCACGCGGACGACGATCGCCCACGGCTTGCGGACCTTCGTCGATCATCCCGACCAGTGGGAGCGGCTTGCGGGAAACCCCGGTCTCGTCGACAGTGCCGTCGAGGAAGTCATCCGCTGGGTCACACCCCTGAACAACTTCTTCCGTCGCTGCGTCGAGCCGACCGAGCTCGGCGGACAGACGATCGGGCGCGGTGATCGCGTCATCCTCCTGTACCCGTCGGCAAACCGCGACGAAGCGGTGTTCACCGACCCGTTCCGGTTCGACATCAGCCGCTCGCCCAATCCGCACATCTCCTTCGGCAACGGACCGCACACCTGCATCGGGGCGCCGTTGGCCCGCCTCACGCTCCGGGCGCTCTTCTCCGAGCTCGCCGACCGGTGCACCGACCTCACGGTCGGCACCGAACCCGACGTCGAGGCGAACATGTTCGCCCGCGCCGTCCGACGCTTCGACCTGACGGCGACCGTTCGCTGACCGATTCGTGCGCGAGTCTGTAGGACGTGCAGGAGTGGCGCGTCACGACATGGAACCTGCAGGGAAGCCACGGCCTCGACCGCCGCTTCGTCATCGAGCACATCCGTGAGGAGCGACCCGACGTCTTCGTGATCCAGGAGGTCATGAGGCGCCAGGCCCGTGCGCTCGCCGACGGCCTGGCGATGGACCATGTATGGGCGCGCAAGCACACGCCCGTTCCCGGACGGTCGGAAGGCCTGGCGATCCTCACGCCACACGCAGTCGCATCGTGGGGCAGCGCGGTGGTGACCGGAGCCCCGCCGTGGAGCTGGCGGCGACGCATAGTGCTACGCGCGCAGATCGTTCGCGGAACCGATCGTCTCGGTGTCCTCAACGTCCACCTCTCGCCCCACAACGCCGTCGAGCGACGGCAACGCGAGTTCGCCCGCATCGAAGCGCATCTCCGCAGGGGATCCGACCGCGACGCGATCGACCTGATCGCCGGCGACTTCAACGACGACCCGTCGGTCGCCGCAGCGGCGTTCGACCAGTCGTTCGGTGCTCACGACATCGGGGCCGGTGCGCCGGCCACCTGTTGGTCGCCGGGCGACCGGACCGGTCGCCCTCCCACCTACCGAGTCGACGGCGCCATCGGTGTGGGCCTGGTCGTCGGCATGGGGACGTCGACGCCGTTGACCGACCTCGACCGGTGGGCCGGGGTCTCCGACCACCTCCCGGTGACGGTGCAGACACGTCGCGACCTCTCGGCCGCTTCGACGTGAGCCCGGCCGGGACCCGAGATCGGTCTGCCAGGATCGGACACGTGTCCGGATCCGCTGTCGATGTCGCGATCGTCGGCGCGGGACCGGCTGGGTTGATGGCCGCCGAACACGCCGCGGCAGCCGGTGCATCGGTGCTGGTCATCGAGGCCGGACGCATTCCCGGACGCAAGCTCCTCGTGGCCGGACGCAGCGGGCTCAACCTGACCAACACGGAGACTCCCGACCGGTTCCTCCACCGGTACGGAACGTCGGCTGAGCACCTACGGCCGATCCTCGACGCATTCTCGGTGGACGACCTGCGGGCGTGGGCCTCGTCGCTCGGCCAGCCGACCGTCGTGGGAACCAGCCGACGGGTGTTCCCCGAGGCCTGGCGAGCGGCCCCGCTGCTGCGGGCCTGGCTCACCCGGCTGCGATCGGCCGGGGTCGAGTTCCGCACGGAAACATCGTGGGAGGACATCGATCACGACGGGCACCCGGTCGTTCGTCACGGCGGTCATGCGGAGGTCGTCGCGAGCCGGTCAACGGTGCTGGCCTGCGGCGGCGCGAGCTGGCCCCGGACCGGATCGACCGGGTCGTGGGCGGAGGTCCTCACCCGCAGTGGAGTGCGGTCACTCCCCTTCCGTCCGGCCAATGCCGGGCTCACCGTGACGTGGAGCGAGCACCTGCGTCGCTTCCTCGGGGAGCCGCTCAAGGACGTCAAGCTCACGGTCACGACGGACAGGTCTGGACGTCGGTCCGTCCGGGGTGACCTCGTGGTAGTCGGCAGCGGTCTGCAGGGCACCCCTGCCTATGCGGTGTCGAGCCTCGTGGCCGAGGCGATCGCCCACGACGACCGGGTGGAGTTGACCGTCGACCTGCGGCCGGACCTCGACGTCGAGACCGTTGCCGAACGCATTGCGAAGCGCCGAAGCGGCGAGTCCACAGCGAATGTCCTTCGGAGGGCGCTGAAGTTGGCGCCGGTGGCGATCGCTCTCGCCAATGAGGCCGGACGCGCACCGTCGCTCGGCCTCGACCTGGCCCGCCACCTCAAAGCGGTCCCCATCCGGGTCACCGGAACCGAGGGTCTCGAGCGGGCCATCTCGACGGCCGGAGGCCTCCCGTGGGACGCCCTCGACGACGATCTGCGGATCCGCTCCCTCCCCTCGCTGTTCGCCGCCGGCGAGATGATCGCGTGGGACGCCCCGACGGGCGGCTACCTCCTCCACGCATGTCTGGCCATCGGCGCGTGGGCGGGCCGACACGCCGCAGCGGCCGCGCTGGCATAGGCGCGTCGCGCTCGGCGTCTGTCGCTCGCAGCCGCGCTCCCACCGCCGCACATCCCCTGCCCCCTGCCGCACATCGAGCATTTTGCGCCCGGACAGGGCCGAAAAGAGGTGATGTGCGGCGGAGCGGGTGAGCAGGCGGGGTTTCACCACGCCGCCGCGGCAGCACTCGGTGGACCCGGCTACTGGACAGCGCCGTTGGCGCGCAGCTCGGCGATGGCATCGTCGGACCGGCCGAGAGAGCGCAGGATCTCGTCGGTGTCCGCACCCGCAAGGGGGGCGGGCCTCACGTGCGAATCGGCGGGGGTTTCCGAGAAGCGGACGGGTGAGGCGATGCGACGGTAGGGACCGGCAACGGGATGCTCGTCGTCGACGAGGACGCCACGGTGAAGGCCCGGGTCGGTCACGATGGCATCGAGGTCGTGGACCACGGCGAAGGGGATGTCGAAGGACTCGCAGAGCTCCGACCATTCGACGGTGCTCCGAGTAGCCAGGAGCGCTCCGAGGATTTCGTAGAGCGCGTCAGCGTTGGTGATCCGTCGGGCCGGAGAGGAGAACCGTTCGTCGGCTTCGAGATCGTTGCGCTCGGCAAAGCGGCAGATCGTTCGCCAATGTGCGTTCGAATACGGCAGAACGACGATCCAGCCATCAGTGGTGGGGTGGGCCCGACGGTTTCTGGTGAGGATGCGGGGGTAGCCCGCCGAACCTCCGGGAACGGCGGCCGCGGCAAGGTGCTCGACGAGCAGGAAGCTCAGTGTGGTGTCGAACATCGGGACTTCGACGCGCTGACCGAGCCCGGTGGTGTGGCGGGCCACCACAGCGGCCAACACTGCGTTGCAGATCATCAGTCCACATACCTTGTCGGCGACAAGGGTCGGCATGAGTGCCGGCTGGCCCGTGACGCGCTCCTGGAGAAACGCCGCGCCGGAGGACGCCTGGATCACATCGTCGTAGGCAGGACGGTCAGCCCAGCCGCTCTCCTTCGACCATCCCTGCGCATGACAGAAGATCAGGCGCGGATCATCAGCGCGCAGATCTTCGTACGTGAGTCCGAGGCGCCGCAGCGGACCGGGTCGGAGGTTCGTGACCACGACGTCCGCGCTACGGACGAGTTCTTTTGCCACCGCAAGCCCGTCCGCCGTCTTCAGGTCGACGACGATCGAGCGCTTGTTTCGGAGGAGATTGAGGGCCACGCCGGAAAGACCGGGCACCGGTCCGGGGCCCATGTAGCGGGAAGTGTCCGGAACCCGGTCCTCGACCTTGATGACCTCGGCCCCCCAGTCGCCCAGCAACTGCGTGGCGTACGGACCCATCACGACCGTGGAGAAGTCGATGACGCGGATTCCGTCGAGGGGCCCAGGCACGACGAGGGAGTGTAGGACGGGTAGGTTCACATGACGTGAGGGAACGGTGGTGGGCGTCATGATCCGTGGCGGTGCAGCGGTCCGCCGCCGCGTCGCGCCGAACGGCGAGGTGTTCCCCACCACCTACCGCATCGGGGCAGCGCTCTCCCGATACGTCGGCCGGGTGTTCTTTCGCGTCCGCTACGAGGGCATCGAGAACGTTCCGACCACCGGTGGCGGCATCCTCGCCCCCAACCACGTGAGCTTCCTCGATCCGATGCTGATCGCCTGCGGGGTGGAGCGGCCGATGGTCTTCATCGCCCATGAGCTCTTCTTCTCCAAGCGCTTTCTCGGTAAATGGCTCCGCCAGGCCGGTGGGTTCCCCGTCGCGAGCGGCGGGGAGAGCACCGGGGCGATCCGAGAGGTTCTCCGCGAGCTCAAGGCCGGGCGGCTCCTCGGGATGTTCCCCGAAGGAACGCGTTCCTGGGATGGCGATCTACTCCCGGCGATGGCCGGCGTCGGGCTGCTGGTCGCCGCGACCGATGTGCCGGTGATCCCCGTACACGTCGACGGCGCGTACACGGCGTGGCCACGCCACCGCCGGTTCCCCCTACCGCGCCAAGTCACGATCCGCTTCGGCGAGCCGGTCCGGCTCGACGAGATACGGCGGCAGATGACGGCGGACCGCAAGAACCGCCGCGCCCATCAGCAGGCGATCGCCGACGCCGTCATGGACGCCATCGCCGCCCTCGCTCCGAAGGGCAAGCCGATCACTGGTAGTTGATGAACACCGGAACCGGAAGCAGCGGCAGCACGTCGACCGGCTGCAGCATCGGCTTGTCGTTCTTGTAGAAGAGTTTGAAGCCCGTGAGCGTCGTCGGCATGGAGGCCTGCGCGATGAGATAGGTGTTCATCTTGCTCGCCGGAGGACCAAAGCCGTCGGCGTTCACGAGCAGACGGATCTCGGGCTTCGGCACGATCGTCGCCGGGTTCTGCACCATGAAGTCACGGAACCGGTGGACGATGACGAGTTTCGGCGGAAGGTTGTTGGTGCGGACGATGTCGGCCACGTAGTCGATGCCGAACTGGATGTGCTCGGCGGACATCTTGCCGATCTTCGAACCCGGGGTCACGCCCGGATCCATATCCCATTCCGGGTCCAGGGCGAGGTGCACATCGGGTTCGTTGAGCCATTTGCGGAGGAACGGGAGCTCATCGGGCACCGTGCTCCAGCCTACCTGCACATCGAGGATCAGCAGGCATCCTGCCTCGCGCGCCCAGCCAAGCACTTCGTCGATCTTGGCTTCCGACATCCGGGCACGGTGCAGCTTCCCTTTGCCCGGCGAGGCCTGGGCGACGATCGCAATGAGTTCGAGCGCGCACTTCGTGGGCGTGAGCGGGTCGGCGGTCTGCCAGACCTGGGTCTTGAGCTTCAGCGCCGGGAGCATCTGTTCCTTGGGAGTCTGCCCGAGGACGCCCATCTTCTTCGACAGGGGCGTGCCGTAGTACGCAATGATCCGACATCCGGCGCCACCAGGGGAAACGCCGGGCACGGGGCCGCAGACCGGTGCCAGCGACGGATCGTTCGCGAACTGCTGGGCCAACGGGATGGTCGTGGTCGTCGGGGGCAGGGTCGACGTCGACGGGCTTGCCGTATCGGTCGTGGCGATCTGCTCCGTCCCGACACCCTGAGCGCCGGGCTCCGTGGTGCCGAGCGAAACGATGCCGAGGGCGGTCACGCCGGCGAGCGCGCCGAGCATGGCGAGTCGATGCACGAACGGCATGTTCAGCCTGCGTCCTGGGAGCGCGGGCTCGTCCGGTCAACCGCCGGCGTTCCGGGCCGCATCAGTGGAACACGACGGTCTTGTTCCCGACCGCAAAGATCCGGTTCTCCGCCCACAGCTTCACGGCGCGGGCGAGCACGACCCGTTCGACGTCCTGGCCCAGGCGGGTGAGGCCCTCGGCGCTGTGGGCGTGGGTGACGCGCACGACCTCCTGCTCGATGATCGGGCCCTCGTCGAGGTCGCCGGTGACGAAGTGTGCAGTGGCACCGACGAGCTTCACGCCGCGGGCGTAGGCCTGGTGGTAGGGCCGGGCACCCTTGAACCCGGGAAGGAACGAGTGGTGGATGTTGATCGCTCGTCCACGGAGCCGCTCACACAGATCGTTCGAGAGCACCTGCATGTAGCGGGCGAGGACGACGAGGGAGATGTCATGCTGCTCGATCAGGTCGAGCAGCGCCGATTCCTGCTGGGCCTTGGTGTCCGGGGCAACCGGAAGGTGGACGAACTCGATCCCGTGGGCCTTGGCGAGGGGCTCGCAGTCGGTGTGGTTCGACACGATCACCGGAATCTCGACCGGAAGGTCGTCGGTTCGCCAGCGGTAGAGCAGGTCGACGAGGCAATGATCGAACTTCGAGACCATGATCATCACGCGGGGCCGAAGGTCGGCGTTGCGCAGCACGATCTGGGCACCGAAGCCGACGAGACGCTGGTCGAGGCGCGCCCGAGCAGCGTCGGCGATGCCGCCCTCTGCTTCGAACACCGTCCGGAGACAGAAGATGCCGGAGTCTACGTCTTCGAACTGTGCGTTCTCGACGATGTTGCCGCCGACGTCGAGCAGCGCTCCGGAGACAGCATGCACGATGCCTTTTCGGTCCGGGCACTGAACGGTGAGCACGTACTGCATGCCTCAAGTCTCGCCGATCGTCGGGTTGTACCTGTTCCGGTTGCGGTAGAACGAACAGATGGGTGGGCGCAACGAGATGCTCGTGGTCGGCGGCGGGATCGGAGGCCTCGTGACGGCGTTGAGCCTCCACGCCGTCGGCGAACCGGTCCGGGTCTTCGAATCTGCGCTGGACATCCGGGCCCTCGGTGTCGGAATCAACCTCCTACCGCACGCGGTGCGCGAGCTCGACGCACTCGGGCTGCTGGAGGTGCTCGCGACGCAGGCAGTCGCGTCCACCACGCTGTCGTACTTCTCCAAGCACGGCTCGCTGATCTGGAGCGAACCCCGTGGCCTCGCCGCCGGCTACGCGTGGCCGCAGCTCTCGATCCATCGGGGCGCGCTCCAGACCGCGCTGCTCGGCGCCGTGGTGGAACGGATCGGCGCGGACCGGGTCCACGCGGGACACCACCTGGTCCGGGTCGAGCAGGACGGCGAAGGTGTGGGGGCGACCTTCGAGGACAGACGAACTGCCGGAACCGTCCGGGTGACCGGGCGTGCGCTGATCGGCGCCGACGGCATCCACTCGGTGGTCCGGCGATCGCTCGTGGTCGACGAAGGCCCTCCGAAGTGGAACGGCGCCCTGCTGTGGCGCGGCACCGTGGACCATCCCCCGCTGTTCGACGGTCGGACCATGGTCTGGGCCGGTCACCCCAACCAGAAGTTCGTCAGCTATCCGATCCTCGACCTCGCTGACGGCAATCAACGCTGCAACTTCATCGCCGAGCTCCGAACGAGCGACACGACGCTGGCCGAGCGCGAGGACTGGAATCGGCCCGGCGTGCTCGACGACTATCTCCCCGCGTTCGAGGGATGGACGTTCCCGTGGCTCGACGTTGCCGCGTTCATTCGCGCTGCGCCGGGGACGTTCGTGTTCCCCATGGTGGATCGCGACCCGCTCGCGCGCTGGACCGAGGGCCGGGTCACGCTGCTCGGAGACGCCGCCCACCCGATGTACCCGATCGGATCGAACGGCGCGTCGCAGGCCATCCTCGACGCCCGCGTGCTGAGCGCATGCGTCCGGGACCACGCCGAACCGGTCGAAGCATTCGAGCGCTACGAAGCCGTTCGACGGCCGGCCACGTCGGCGATCGTCGTTGCCAACCGTGGACTCGGACCGGAACTCCCGATGCAACTCGTCGAAGAGCGGGCGCCGAACGGATTCTCCGACATCGCCGACGTCATCTCGCCCGACGAGATCGCGTCGGTCACCGAGGGGTACCGACGGACCGCGGGGTTCGCACTCGCCGCCCTCGCCGATCCGACCTCGCTCGGGAACCGTCGCTTCTGACCCACGGTCCCGATGACCGAGACGCCCTATCGGCGCGACCGCTCGGGTGGGAGACTGTCGTGGTGACCGATCGTGAAGGGATGGCAGCTTTCGATGACCGCGTCCTCCGAGCGGTCGCCTTGGGTACCGCGATCCCGGCGGTCTTCGTCGATCGAGACATCACCGTCCGATGGGTCAGCGACTCGATCGAAGACGTCATGGGCCATCAGCCGTCGATGCTCCTCGGCACAAATGCGCTCGACCTGATCCATCCCAATGATCTGGGACAACTCCTGGAGCTCATCGCAGTTGAGGTCGACAACCCGGTTGCCTACGGCGCCAATGGCGATCCAGCCCGCACAGCGCTCAACGTCGCCCGTGTGCGTCACGCCGACGGCTCGTTCCATTTCTACGAGATGGCGGCGACGAACTTGTTGGCGCGTGAGGACATCAACGGCTTCCTTCTGCTCCTGCGGATCGCCACCGAGCGTTTCTTCCTCGATCAGGCCTATCGCGACCTGGCCGTGGGGAAGCCGGCAAAGCAGGTGATCGACACGCTCGTCGAACTGCTCGAGCACCAGGTCCGGGGAGCACGGGTGGCCATCACGTGCGAGGCGGGACACACCGAAGCAGTCGTCGCCGACGACGTGTTCGCCGAAATGCTGGCGACCGGAGAACGCTCCCGCGCTGTCGGTGACGAGCGGGTCTGGCTGCTGCCTATCGAGGCCGGCGGCGAACGACTCGGCTACACCACGTTGGTCGGTTCGCTCCCCGAACAGACGAGCCGGTGGACGGAGGTCATCATCGGCCGCGTCCACGACCAGGTCGCGCTCACGGTGGCCCGGGATCGCTCGTCGCGAGCGCTGCGCGCGCTGGCGTCCTCGGACCCGCTTACCGGTCTCGACAACCGGCGGACCTTCTTCGACCGGATCGATCAGGCCCATCGCGCGAGTCGGCCGTCGACGATAGCCGTGCTCTACTTGGACCTCGACGGCTTCAAGGCGGTCAACGACGAAGCCGGGCATCTCGTCGGAGACGCCATCCTCGTCACCGTGGGCGAGCGGATCCATCAGGTCGTTCGCACCGCCGACAGCCTTGCCAGGCTGGGCGGCGACGAGTTCACGCTCCTGGTACGGGGCCTTCCGACTGCCGACGAAGCGGCGTCGCTGGCCGCCCGACTCCTGGCGGCCATCAGCGAACCGATCGCGGTCGACGGCGACAAATGGAGCGTGAGCGCCAGCATCGGGGTTGCCTTCACCCACGACTCGAGCACGGTGTCCACCCTCCTCGCCACCGCCGACGCGTCGCTCCGAGAGGCGAAGCGTCACGGCAAGGACTGCTACCGGATCACGACGGTCTGAGAGTCGCAGGCCCGTGCCAGGCTTGGGCGTCATGAGCGAGCAACGCCGGACGCTGTATCCCGAAGTCGAGCCGTACCTGACGGGCCGTCTGCGGGTGTCGGAGATCCACGAACTGCATTTCGAGGAGTGCGGCAATCCGGAGGGCAAGCCGGTCGTGTTCCTCCATGGCGGGCCCGGTGGCGGCCTCGACCCGAAGTACCGCCGATACTTCGATCCGTCGGCCTATCGCATCGTGCTGTTCGATCAGCGCGGATGCGGAAGGAGCACACCGTTCGCATCCTTGGACGAGAACACCACGTGGGACCTTGTCGCCGACATCGAGCGCCTGCGGTCCCATCTCGACATCGGGCGCTGGCAGGTCTTCGGTGGGTCCTGGGGATCGACGCTCGCCCTCGCGTACGCCCAGACCCACCCGCAGCGCGTGACCGAACTGGTCCTGCGCGGCATCTTCATGCTCCGGCCGGAGGAGATCCGCTGGTTCTATCAAGGGGGCGCGAGCTTCGTGTTCCCGGATATCTGGGAGCCGTATCTGAACCACGTCCCCGCGGAGGAGCGCCATGACCTTCTGCGCGCTTACCATGTACGGTTGACGGACCCCGACCGCAACGTGCAGATGGCCGCAGCGAAGGTCTGGAGCGTGTGGGAAGGCAGCACCAGCTGCCTGCTCCCGAACGAGGAGTTGATCTCGCACTCGGCGGCCGACGACTTCGCGCTCGCATTCGCCCGGATCGAGTGCCACTACTTCGTGCACGGCGGCTGGCTGACCGACGGTCGCGAGCTCCTGGCGAACGTTGACCGTATCCGGCACATCCCGGCCGTCATCGTGCAGGGCCGATACGACGTCGTCTGCCCGGCGAAATCGGCCTGGGACCTCCACCGCGCGTGGCCCGAGTCCTCGCTGCGGATCGTGCCCGACGCCGGCCACTCGGCCGGAGAGCCCGGTATCGTCCACGAACTCGTGACAGCCACGGACGCCTTCCGGCGGTCTCGTCCGGCTGATCCGTCGTAGTCGATTCACCGCCGAAGTGACGGTCGGGCGACGGGTACGCGACAGTGGTTCGGTGCCACATGTCGATGCCAACGGTCTGCAGTTCTACGTCGAGACCCTCGGATCCCCAGGTGATCCCCCGATACTGATGGTCAACGGATTCGGTTCGCAGATCAATGGGTTCGACCCGACGCTGGCCGAGATGTTCGCCCGACGCGGCCGGTTCGTCGTGCGCTACGACAATCGCGACGTCGGCCTTTCGACCCGCCTCGACGGACACCCGATCCCCGTTGCTGCGCTCGTCGACGCTCGCACGAGCGGCACTGAGCTTCCTGACGTGGCGTACACGTTCAACGACATGGCGGCCGACGGGATGGCGATCCTGTCGGCCCTCGGCATCGAACGGGCCCACGTCGTCGGCAGTTCGATGGGCGGCATGATTGCCCAGACGATGGCGATCGAGCATCCGCATCGCCTGCTCAGCCTCACGTCGATCATGAGCACGACCGGCGAGCGCGATGTCGGTCAGTCGACGTCGGAGGCCAACGCGGCGCTCATGGGTGCGCCGGCAGCAACCCGCGAGGACTACATCAGCCAGGGGGTGCGCAATCGCGTCGTCTACTCCTCCCGGCGTTTCTACGATCCCGAGTTCGAGGCGTTCCGAATGGGCCGTGACTGGGATCGAGGGATCTACCCCGAAGGTGTCTCTCGTCAGCTCTGTGCGTTGCTCGCCTCCGGTTCGCGGGCCGAGGGCCTGGCCGCCCTCGACCTCCCGACGCTCGTCATCCACGGGCGCGACGACACCCTCATCCAGCCAAGCGGTGGCTTTCGCACCGCCGAACTCGTCCGCGGGTCCGTGTTCGCGCTGCTCAGCGACATGGGCCACGACTACCCCCGCCAGCTCTGGCCGACTCTCGTCGACCTCATCGTCACCCATCAGGATCGGGCCGGCTACAGAGATCCTGCCTGAGCGTCCGCTGAGCGGTTCCGCGGGTGGGTGATGCAGGACTCGGTAACGTCATCGGGATGCCCCGAGTTCTTGTTGTCGACGACGAGGTCGATCTCGCCGAGGGCATTGCCGACGGCCTGCGCAACGAGGGCTTCGAGGTGGTGCTCGCCCACGACGGTGACACCGGCTTCGAGATGGCGACCGATGGCGCATTCGATGCCATCGTGCTCGACATCATGCTGCCGAAGCGCAACGGCTACCGGGTCTGCGGCGACCTGCGCGCGCTCGGCAACAGCACCCCGATCCTCATGCTCACGGCGAAGCGCGGCGAGTTCGACGAGGCCGAAGCGCTCGACACGGGAGCCGACGACTACCTCGGCAAACCGTTTTCGTTCGTCGTCTTGCTCGCCCGGCTCCGTGCGCTGCTCCGGAGGTCCACGTCGATCGCCGGTGGTGAGAGCGGACGGGTGCAACGCGGCGACATGGTTGTCGACCTCCGCCAGCACCGGGTGTGGCGTGGCAGTGACGAGATCGCCGTGACCGCCCGTGAGATCTCGCTGCTGGCGGCGATCGTTCGCTCGAGCCCCGATCCGGTGAGCAAGACCGACCTGCTCGAGGACGTGTGGGGTTCCGACTTCGAAGGGGACCCGAACGTCGTCGAGGTCTACGTCGGGTATCTCCGCAAGAAGATCGATGTGCCGTTCGGTCGGGCGGGTCTGCAGACAGTTCGCGGTGTCGGCTATCGCTTCGACCCCGAACGCTGACCGGCGCATGAGCCGCCTGCGCGCGCTTCCGGTTGCCGCCCGGGTCGCCGCGATCTCGGCGATCGTGCTCACGCTCGGGGTCCTGCTCGGCGTCGCCGCATTCCGGTCGGCACTTCAGCGCACGCAGTTGGAAAGCCTCGATGTGAGCATCGACACCCAGATGGCGAACCTGCGTGAGATCGCCGCTGAGGGTGACATCCCGGCGCGTCTTGCAACGGCACGCGATTCACCGCTGTTCTGTCAGATCGTGACCCAGTCGGGAAAGGTGCTCGGTGCGTCGGCCAACGTGAGCGACATGAACCTGATGGTCGACCGCGAGTCGGCGGTGATGCGCAGTGGACCCGTAGACCGGGCCACCACGCAGGTCGACAACGTCGACGTGCGCCTGACCAAGGTGCGGGTGAACACGACAGCAGGTCCTGCATGGATTCTCGTCGCCGCGCCGTTGAAGAACCTCAGGGACGCGGAGGCTTCGCTCGTGCGCCAACTGCGCGTGGGAGGGCCGCTCCTCGTCCTCTTCGGCACGGTCGGGATTTGGGTGGTAGCCCGCCGTGCGCTGCGACCGGTCGACCTCCTGCGTCGACAGGTCGATGCCATCAGCACGAACGACCTCACGGCACGGGTCAGCGAACCACGTGCTGTCGATGAAGTCGGCCGCCTCGCCCGCACGATGAATCGACTCCTCGATCGTCTGCAGCTTTCCCATGACCGCCAGACCCGCTTCGTCAGCGACGCATCCCACGAATTGCGCAGCCCGCTTGCCACCGTGCGAACCCGCCTGGAGGTCGCGCTCCGGGCACCGGACAAGGCCGACTGGACGAGCGTGGCCGAGGCATCGCTGCGGCAGACGACTCGCATGGAACGTCTCGTCGATGATCTGTTGATGCTCGCCCGCACCGACACGCAGCGGGTCGTGGATCCGGTGGTCGTGGATCTCGACGAGATCATCCGCGAAGAGGTGGGCTACCTCCGCTCGACGAGCAGCATCGCCCTCGATACAAGCCACGTGTCCGGTGGTCGCGTGCTCGGACAGCCCGATGACCTCCGCCGGGTGATCGTGAACCTGACCACGAATGCGATCCGGTTCGCCACGACGGCGGTGTGGGTATCGCTCGTTCCCACCGAGGACTCGGTGCTCCTGACGATCGACGACGACGGGCCGGGTGTTCCCCCCGATCAGAGCGAACGCATCTTCGACCGGTTCACCCAGCTCGAAGAGTCACGTGTCCGGGGTGGGCGAAGCGGCGCCGGTCTCGGCCTGTCCATCGTCGCCGACGTGGTTTCCCGCCATGGCGGGTCGATCGAGGTGGGGGAATCGCCGGCTCGTGGGGCGCGATTCTCGGTGACACTTCCGGCCGCGCTCTGACCGAATCCCGGCGTTCTCGTAGGACTCCACCGCGCTCCTCCGCGGACTTCGGTACCGTTTGGCGATGCCTGCCCGTCGCGACCACCTCGAGACCTGTGATCCACCATCGGACGAAGGTCCCGGAACGTTCTCCATGACGAGTCGTCCGCGATGATCGAGCTGCCGCGGTTCCCGACCCAGCTCGTGGGTAGCTGGTGCAAGCCCCACTGGTTGTGTGACCACGAGAAGGTCTACGACGCGGAAGGCACCTGGTGGCGCGTCGCGCCCGAGCATCTCGACGAGGCCCACGACGATGCGGTCCGGCTCGCCATTGCCGACCAGGAGCGGGCCGGCCTCACGTTTGTCACCGACGGCGAGCAGCGCCGGCAGACCTTCTCCGGTCACTTCACCCTCGGTCTGGGCGGGCTCGATACCTCTCCCGACGCGCAGAGCGCGCCGGTGTTCCGTCCGTTCGACGTGGCTGAGTACATGACGATGAAGCCGCGACCGGTGCCGGCTGAGGGTGTTCCGGCGCGGCCTCGGACGGTGCAACCCCGGGTGGTCGGACCGGTGCAGTGGCTCGCACCGATGGTCGGACCGGCAACCGCGTTCCTCGAGGCCGGAACGCAGTGTCGATCGAAGGTCACCGTGATCGGTCCCACCACGCTTGCGTTGCGCCTGATCGACGAGCACTACGGCGCCCTCGATGAGCTGGCGTTCGCGCTGGCCGACGCGCTCAACGTGGAACTCCGGCTCCTCGAGCAGCTCGGCGTCGACCTGATCCAGCTCGACGAACCCGAGGTCCACTTCCGGTACTCCTCGGTGGCCCCGTTCGCCACCGAAGCGCTCAACCGGGCGTTGCGGGGCGTCACCACGCCGACCGCCGTGCACGTCTGTTACGGCTACTCCAAGAACATCGCCGAGAAGCGCGCCACTCCCGTCTACGCGCAGGCCCTCGACCTCCTCGCCGCCAGCACCGTCGGCAGCATCAGCCTCGAGTACGCCCAGCCGAACCATGCACCCGACCTCCTCGAGCACTGTGGCACCAAAGGGGTCATCCTCGGCGTGCTCGACCTCGACACCGAGGCTCCCGTGGAGTCTGTCGATGGCATCGCCTGGCGGGCTGCCGCCGCGGTCGAGGTCGTCGGTCCCCAGCGGCTCGCACTCGCTCCCGACTGCGGGATGTGGTTCCTACCGAGGGCGAAGGCGTCGGCCAAGATCGCCGCGATGGAGCAGGCCGCACATGTCCTGCGCTCCCGACACGGGTAGGAGGCAGCGTGCCGCTCGAACCGATCGAGACAGCGAGCCGCGACGAGATCACGGCCCTGCAACTGGAGCGCCTCCGTTGGTCGTTGCGGCACGCGTACGACAACGTCGCGCACTATCGCTCGGCGTTCGACGCCGCTGGCGCACACCCCGATGACATCCGGACGCTCGACGATCTCGAACGATTTCCCCTGCTCACCAAACAAGATCTGCGCGCGAACTATCCGTTCGGGATGTTTGCCGTGCCACGCGAACAGGTCGTACGAGTGCATGCGTCGAGCGGCACCACCGGCAAGCCGACGGTTGTCGGCTACACCCGAAACGACATCGACACCTGGGCGAACCTGGTCGCGAGATCGATGCGGGCCGCCGGGACACAACCCGGCGACATCGTCCATGTGGCCTACGGATACGGGCTCTTCACCGGTGGACTCGGCGCACACTACGGGGCCGAACGTCTCGGGTGCACCGTTGTGCCGATGAGCGGCGGCCAGACCGAGAAGCAGATCCAACTCATCACCGACTTCGCCCCGAACGTCATCATGGTCACGCCGTCCTACGCCTTGGCGATCGCCGAGGAGATGGTCCGCCAAGGACTCGATCCGTCATCGAGCAGTCTGCGGCTCGGCATCTTCGGGGCCGAACCGTGGTCCGATGCCATGCGTGTGCAGTTGGAGCGGACGTGGGGCATCGATGCGGTCGACATCTACGGACTTTCGGAGGTCATGGGACCGGGAGTGGCCAACGAGTGCATCGAGACGAAGGACGGACCGGTGCTGTGGGAGGACCACTTCTATCCAGAGATCATCGACCCGGTAACCGGTGTGGTGCTGCCCGATGGCGAACGCGGCGAGCTCGTCCTCACCTCGCTCACCAAGGAGGCTTTCCCGGTCATTCGGTATCGCACCCGCGATCTCACCGCACTGCTTCCGCCAACCGCACGATCCATGAGACGCCTGGCCCGCATCAGCGCCCGGAGCGACGACATGCTCATCATTCGTGGTGTGAACCTCTATCCGTCGCAGATCGAGGAGCTCCTGTTGGCCGAGGCCTCACTGTCGGCGCACTGGCAGCTCGAGGTCAGTCGCCCCCACACGATGGATGAGCTCACGGTGCTCGTGGAGGGAGCGGCGTACGCGATCACCGAGGAGGTCTCTGTTGCTGCCGATTCGCTGCAGCGGCGGATGAAGACGATGATCGGTCTCACCGCCCACGTCCGGATCGTCACGACCGGCGGCATCGAGCGATCGATCGGCAAAGCGAAACGGGTCATCGACCGTCGTCAGTGACGCGCTGCCTCCCGGTCGGCGCGGGCTCGTCAAATCATCCGTACGCTTACCAGGTGGCGGATGGGTCGAGCGCAGCCACCTCGATGAACGACCGGTGGACATCGGCGAAAGCAGCACTTCGCTTCGTCCGATCGCCGGGGGGTGCGGGTTTCGTGGCGGGGGCGACGAGCCCAACCTCGTGCAGCCTGGCCACCAGATCGTCCCAGGCGTGGTTCCGCTCCGACTCCGTCATACCGGTGAACAGATCGCCGATCATCGGCCACAGGTCGTCGAGTTGCGCCTGCAGGCGCGGCGAATGGTCGACGGCCAAGCGGCGGGTGAGTCCGGTGGCGTGGCGGTGGTGCCACCCCTCCTCCTGGCCGGCCCGGGCGGCGAGGGCACCGAACGCGTCGGGGTCACGGGTTGCGAGTGCGTTCCAGCGGTGTCCCTCGACGATGTCGTAGACGAGGTGACGGACGAGATGACGTTCCCACGGCCGGGCGTCGGCTTCCACGAGCGCACAGCAGCGCCATTCCCCCGGCGGCCGCAACGTGACCAGGGCGTCGCGGTTGGACCGGTCCGGCCAAAGAACGGCGTAGATCGCGCGGGCGTGGCCCATCTCGTCCTGGGCGATCGACGCCGTGGCCAGGTCCTCCTCGAGGAACGGGGAGAGCCCGAGCCACTCGCTGTGCCGGTGCCCGATGACCAGCTCATCGTCGGCCAACGCCAGCGCAAACGCCACCACCTCGTCCCCGTTCACTGCTGGGCGCTCGGATCGGGAGAGAGGTTGCCCCCATATATGGGGGCAGAACGCCTCCCAGCGTCGTTGGGAGGTGGATTGCCCCCAGGAATGGGGGCAACC
>JANPFX010000029.1:0-2644 GCA_031423635.1 Acidimicrobiia bacterium
CGATTTCGACCACACAAACACGCAACCGAGATGGTGGTGAGCATCGCTCTGGTTGGTCTACTGGCCGTACCGATTGTGGCGATACTACGGTCCTACTCAACGAGGCTGCCGGAAGCAACAGAAGGGCACAGCGACGGCCACGGCGACAGCCGCGGTGGCGAGGCCGCCGCCGCAGCGAAAGACTCAGGGAAAGACACAGGAAAGAACACAGCGTCCGTGCCGGCGACGAACAACATGCTTCCGACAGAGAGCACGCAACTGAAAACGTCGCCCGCACCGATCAGTGTCGGAACGACGCCAAGCACCGTTCCAGCCAGCGACCGTCATAACGATCACGCCCACGAACCGGCGTAGCGAGCCGTTGCGGCGTGCACCGCCACAAATTGAGCCTCTGACCAAGGGAGACGGACCGAGCCTACCTGAACGGTCGCAACCAGCGTTCGCCCGCTCTTGGGCATCGGGTTGACTACGGAACCGGCCGACGGACGGCTACGGAGTCGGCGCGGACCACAACGTCAGCCGCTGTCGTTCGGCGGAGGCGCAGCCTGTTTGGCCAGCACCCGGCGCATCGCTGGAGCGAGATCGTCGGCGAGTTCATCGCGCGCGACCCAGGAGCCCGCCCCTCGGCCCGCCGTTACGTTGCGGTAGTCGACGTCAGCCTCTGGGCCCACGACCACGATGCGACTCTTCGGAAAGCCGTCCAGTCCGTCGCTGCCGAAGCGGGAAAGATCCACGCTATCGAGGACGAGAAGGTCCGGACGGAATGCGAGAAGCGCAGTAGCGAGATCGGTGTCGAGGAGAATCGCTGCCCATCCGTCGTTTTCGCGGTTGAGAAGCTCACGTATGAGGCGGCGCATCACCGGGTGGGCAATGGCGATCAACACGCAGGGGTGCAATCCACATCCCCGGGACCGGTCCATTCTCCGATGTTCGTCCCGCCGGACGTCACGGACATCCGCTGAGACTACGGGTCGGCGGTGCGGCCCGTCACGGACCCTACTCCTCGGGGTCGAGCAGGCCGGCGTCGCGGGCGAAGCGGACCAGTTGAGCCCGGGTCCGGATATTGAGCTTCTGCTGGACATGCGCCCGGTGGGTCTCAACGGTTCGAACCGATACGTAGAGGCGGTCGGCTATTTCGCTGTTGGTCGACCCCAGAGCGATGCCGCGCAGGACTTCGACTTCTCGCTCCGAAAGGTCCCCACCGGGGCCGCCGAGGCGAGCCGTGGGTGCGTCAGGGGCGAGCAGCGCGGCGCCGAGTGTCGGATGCACGTACTGGTGTCCCGATGCGACCTGGCGAACGGCGTGCACGAGTTCGACGTCAGCGGCGTCCTTCAACACGTAACCATCGGCACCCGCCTCGAACGCCCGCCGTAGATAGGCGACGTCGTCATGGACCGTCAGAATCAGGACACGGGTAGCCGGGCTCACCTTGCGCACCGTGGCCGTGGCGGTGATACCGCTGCCATCGGGCAGGTTGAGGTCCATCACGAATACATCGGGACGTTCAGCTGCCGCCAGGCCCACCGCTTCGCTGATCGTCCCCGCCTCACCGACGACCTCGAGATCCGGTTCAGCGGCGAGGATTCGACGCAGTCCGCTGCGAACGACACCGTGGTCGTCGCACAGCGCGACCCGCACCACATCACCATCAGCCAAGGGGCACGTCCAAGACAACAGTGGTCCGTGAGCCCCGCGAGGAGAAGACGCTTACCGTTCCCCCGATGAGTTCGGCGCGCTCCTTCATACCTTGGAGGCCGAGGTGTCCATCGACCGGGCGGTCCGGGTCGAAGCCCGCCCCGTCGTCCTCCACCACCGCTCGCAATCGACCCGACGCGACCGTAACGGCCACGCTCGCGGTTGACGCCTCGGCGTGGCGGGCAACGTTGGTGAGTGCTTCCTGCACGACCCTGTACACAACCGTGGCCACTTCCGAAGGCACGTCGTGCTCCGGCAGCCCATCGACTACGGCGTCGACCGCCATCCCCGACCGTTCCGCCACATCATCGACGAGTCGCTGCAGCGCAACCGCCAAACCAATATCGTCCAGGACGCTCGGTCGCAGCTCGAACGCCAACCGACGGGTACTGCGAAGCGCTTCGGCGATCAGTTCGCCCAGCTCATCGAAACGCACTCGCGCGTCATCGTCCGTTCCGGCGTTGGCGGGATCTCCGATCAATCGCAAACCCAGCATCACGGAGGTCAACGCCTGACCGATGTCGTCGTGCAGGTCACGCGATACCCGCGCCCGCTCCTCCTCCTGAGCAGCGATCACGGCCCGAAGTACATCGCGCCGGGACTTTTCGCGTTCCTCGGCAGCTATTCGGCTGGCCACCGCATCGAGACGGGACTGCTCAGCCGCCACGAGCTCTGCGCTCTCGATCGCGCACGCCGCAAACGCAGCCAGCGCCATGACCAACGCCTCGTCCTCGAGGTCGAATACTGCACCGCCAAGCTTCTCCGTCAGATACAGGCTTCCGAAGCGGCGACCACCGCGGGCTATCGGGGCTCCCAGGAATGTTCGCATCGGCGGATGACCTGTCGGAAAGCCGCACGACCGAGCGTCCGCCCCAAGGTCGTCCGAACAGTCTCCGTAACAACGAGGCCAGGATCAGTCGCGCTTGGGGCTCCGCCCTCGCCGCGCCCC
>JANPFX010000030.1:0-3174 GCA_031423635.1 Acidimicrobiia bacterium
TCGGGTACGGTGCCCGCATGGCCTACTGGTACAACGTGAAGACCCGCCTCGTCGAGACCGACGACGATCGCAGCGAATCGGACGACCTCCTCGGACCCTTCGCGACGAGGGGTGACGCCGAACAAGCCCTGGCGACCTCAAAGGCCCACGGCCGAGCCGCCGAGGCATCCGACGCTGCGTGGAATCAAGACGACGACGACGCCGACGAGTAAGCCGCACATGGACCTGCACGATGGAACCCCGTTCTGGCCCAAACGCGATGGATTGCCGAGCGTCTACGGTCGACTCGGAACGGATGAGGTCTGTGACATCGTCGTGATCGGGGGCGGTATCACCGGCGCTCTGATCGCCCTCGAACTGACCAAGCGAGGCGCCGATGTTGTCGTTCTCGACCGCCGAGAAGTCGGTGGAGGCAGTACGTCGGCGAGCACCGCAATGCTCCAGTACGAGATCGACGAACTCCTTATAGATCTCACCAGAGCGATCGGGGTCGAGCACGCCACCACCGCCTATCAGGAGTGTGCCCGCGGAATCGATCTGGTGGAACGAGCCACCCAGGACATCGGCGAGAACTGTGCCTTTCGCAGGTCACCGAGCGTCTTCATGGCGATCAAATCGACCGACTTGCCCACCGTTGCCGGGGAAATGCGTGCACGCCAAGAGGCCGGTTTTGCCGTCGAGTGGCTGGATACCGACGATCTGCGTCGGCGATGGGGTCTGGTGGCGCTCGCCGCCGTCGAGTCGAAGATCGGCGGTTCTGTCGACCCCTATCTGCTGTGCCACCACAGTCTTCGGACTGTAACGGGGCGGGGTGGCCGTGTGTATGCGCGAACGGAGGCCTCAACCTTTGCCTTCAGCCCTCGCCGGGTCACGGTCACGACCGATCGTGGCGCCACCATTCGGGCAAAGCACGCTGTATTCGCCACCGGATATGAGGTGGAAAAACTCCTCCCTGAGCTTCCCTTCTCTCTGCATTCCTCTTTCGCCATTGTCACCCAGCCGATGCCGGCGCTACCTCGTCGCTACCCCGACGGGTTGTTGTTCTGGGACTTCGACGACCCCTACCTCTACGGTCGCACCACCGACGACGCCCGGATCCTGGTGGGCGGGAAAGATGAGACTTACCGCAATCCGCTCCGCCGACGACGAGCGCTCCCGACCAAAGCACGGGCACTTCTCGGCGACCTGGCACGGCGAATGCCGGATCTCGACGGGGTGGAGTTCGGGTATTCATGGTGTGGAACCTTCGCCGAGACTCCCGATGGATTGGCCTATCTCGGCGGCCATACGAAATATCCACGTTGCCAATTTGCGCTCGGTTTTGGGGGAAATGGGATCACGTACAGCGCGCTCGGCGCGCACTACATCGCTGACGCCCTGCTGGGCGGAGGTGCTCCACCCCAACAGAACATCTTCCGGCTCGAGCGGCCGATTGTCCGCCCGTCCTGATCAGGAACCGAAGCGCCCTGCCGTACCCCGGCGTCGACATGCCCAACTCTCGTAGCGAAGGAACACTGCTTGTGACGGATCGACCACCCTTGCGGCGCTTCGTCGTCCAGCTCCATCGGGCGCGTCGACGGCACTTCGACTTCCGGCTCGAGATCGACGGGGTGCTGGCGAGCTGGGCAGTGCCGAAAGGTCCGACGATGGACCACCGGGTCAGGCGGCTTGCGGTGCGGGTCGAGGACCATTCGCTTGAGTACTTCGATTTCGAGGGGGTGCTGGAGAAGGGTACGTATGGTGCCGGCGATGTCACCGTGTGGGACTGGGGCACCTGGGAACCAACGCAGAATTCCGACCCCGCGGGCCAACTGAAGGACGGCGAACTGCACGCCGAACTCTTCGGGACCAAGATTTCGGGCCGCTTCGTGCTCGTTCGAAGCGGTGGAACCCGCTACGGCGACAACGCCTGGCTACTCATCCGCAAGCACGACGAGCACAGTGTCGAGGGATGGGACGCCAACGCCTTCCCGGAGTCCGTGAAAACGGGACGCACCAACGACGAGGTGGCCGAAGACCACCATTCGATCGCAGGCGCGAACAACCTTTGAAATCGAACGTCGCCGTGCGGTTTGATCCTGGCGGCTCCGGGTATCGACGACACATTGGTCCGCCGCCCGTCGGCAGACACCGGTCTGGAGGCACCCCATGAGCGTCGCACGCGTCATCGATCGTCACCTTGCGGGTGTGCCCATGAACGTGTCCGCAGACTCGGCGCCGTCGGCTCCTCGGCCGGTAGCGGCCTCGCTGGCCGTGACACTCACCATGCTCTCGCTGTCACGCACTGTGGAGGAGTGGCAATCCGCCAGCGTCGAGGTCCATTCGGACTTTGACCATCGCCGGGATCCTGGCGACGCGGACCATCCGCCGAGCGACCGATTGAGCCCGCGCGGCGAGATCGAGATCCGGCTGCCCGGAGTTGGTTTTCGTGATCTGCTTCGCGACGGTGCGGACCTGGCACGTCGGGTTCGACAGGACCTTGAGCCGTTCTTCCCGGCGCGGTCCGTGAGGGTGGTGTTCGAGTGAACGGGCGGACGAGGCAACCGACCGACGCAACGATGACCGATGTCCTGGCACAGTATGCCGACGCCGGGTTTGCCGGTGACGCCTTCGCTGCTAGCGGGGGCGAGATCTCGTGTGGAACGTGCTCATCGCGTCTTCCGCCCGGCCGAGTCGCCATCGAAGGCATCCGCCGACTCGAGGGAGCATCGGACCCCTCCGACATGGCGGCGGTTCTCGCCATGATCTGCCCGGTTTGCCAGACAAAGGCCACCCTCGTCTTGAAGTTCGGGCCCGAGGCGAGCGTGGACGAGATCGCTATTTGGCAGCACCTATCGCCGGTACATCCGACGGCTGAGGTCCCGGATCACCTGGAGGAAGCGGCCAGGCATGAGTCGTTGGGGTGAACAGACAGAACTCGCTCGAAAGAATTTCCAGATCAGCGGGGAACCGTTTCCACTGGCCGTGATTCACGAGCTTGCAATCATCAAGGCGGAAGCAGCACGCGTCAACGCGACATCGCTCGCGTCCAGGTCCAACGTTCGCGATGCCGCGTTGACGCGTGCTGCTTCCGCCTTGATGATTGCAAGCTCGTGAATCACGGCCAGTGGAAACGGTTCCCCGCTGATCTGGAAATTCTTTCGAGCGAGTTCTGTCTGTTCACCCCAACGACTC
>JANPFX010000031.1:0-17944 GCA_031423635.1 Acidimicrobiia bacterium
GTTGAAGCGTCTTCTCCTCGGCGATCTCCGCATCGGTGCTCTCAGCGGTCTTGTCCTGGATGCGATCGCCTTGGCGTTCGGTGTTCCGGCCGACGCCGTCCGTCGAGCGCATCTCCTCACGGGAGACCTTGCTGCCACCTCGATCCTGGCCCGATCGGGAATTGAGCAACTCAGCGGTGTCCGGCTCACCGTCCTCCGCCCCGTTCAGCCGATGCTGGCCGCCACTTCCGGGTCCGTGACCGATGCGATCGCCGAACTCGGCCGGTCCTCTGTCGAATGGAAGCTCGACGGCGCGCGGATCCAGGTCCATCGTCACGGCTCCGAAATCAGGATCGTTACCCGCAACCTCAACGATGTGACCGATCGTCTTCCCGAGGTCGTCGCGCTCGTGCGTTCGTTGCCGGTCAACGCCGTGGTGCTCGACGGCGAGGTGCTCCGAATCCGCGGCGACGGCCGTCCGGAGTCGTTCCAGGACACCATGAGCCGGTTCGGCACCGAGGCGTCGGTATCGGCAGGTCAAGACGATGTCGTGAGTGGCCCGTCGAAAGGCTCCCTCCAAGCGTTCTTCTTCGACTGCATGCACCTCGACGGGTCCGATTTGCTCGACCATCCGCTCCAGGAGCGGGCCGTGGCTCTTGCTCAGGCCGTTGGTGAGCACCGAGTGCCATCGATCGTCACGGACGATCCGGCCGAGGCACAGCGATTTGCCGACGCCGCGCTGGACCTCGGCCACGAGGGCGTGATGGTCAAGGCGATCGGGTCGACCTACGAAGCCGGTCGCCGCGGGTCCACGTGGCGAAAGGTCAAGCCGGTCCGCACCCTCGACCTCGTCGTGATCGCCGCCGAGTGGGGTCACGGCCGTCGGCAAGGCTGGCTCTCCAATCTTCACCTCGCGGCCCGAGCTGACAACGACTCCGGCTTCGTCATGGTCGGGAAGACGTTCAAGGGCCTCACCGACGCCGTGTTGGAGAGTCAGACCACGGAGCTGCTCCTACGGGAGACGAGCCGCCAAGGCATCACGGTGTTCGTCCGGCCCGAGCTCGTGGTGGAGATCGCCCTCGACGGCGTGCAGCGGTCGACCCGCTATCCGGGTGGGGTCGCGTTGCGTTTCGCGCGCGTCAGGCATTACCGACCCGATCGCGCCGCCTCCGACGCCGACCGGCTTTCGGTGGTTCGCGCGCTCCTCGCGTAGGGCCGGGCGGCCCGGCTTGGTGGTTCCACCTCCCAATCGGGGAGAATGGGCCTATGACCAATCGCGCCAAGTGGCAGGCCGCATTCGACGCATCAGGCGTTCGCACCGGCGTCGACGCCATCACGATGTCCGGAATCCCGCTCGACCCGGTCTACGGCCCCGACGAGGCGCTGTTCCCCGGGCAGTATCCGTATACCCGTGGCGTCTATGCCTCGGGATACCGCACGAAGCTCTGGACGATGCGCATGTTCGCCGGGTTCGGCACGGCGGAGGACACCAACGCCCGCTTCAAGGAGATCCTCCGAACTGGAGGCGACGGCCTGTCCACGGCGTTCGACCTCCCGACCCTCATGGGCAAGGACTCCGACGATCCGATGTCGATCGGGGAGGTCGGGAAGTGCGGTGTCGCCATCGACACGCTGGCCGACATGGAAGATCTCTTCGACGGGATCGACCTCGGAGTCACGACCACCTCGATGACGATCAACTCGCCGGCGGCCCCGATCCTGGCGATGTTCATCGCGAACGCCGAGAAGAACGGTACGGCCAAGGCGCGCCTGGGCGGGACCATCCAGAACGACATCTTCAAGGAGTACCAAGCCCAGAAGGAGTTCGTCTTCCCGCCACGCCCGAGCGTGCGGATCATCACCGACATGATCCGCTACTGCACCACGGAGATGCCGAAGTGGAACACGATCTCGGTGTCGGGCTACCACATCCGTGAGGCCGGTTCCACGGCGGCCCAGGAACTCGCCTTCACCATCGCGAACGGGTTCGCCTACGTCGAAGCGGCCCGCTTGGCCGGTCTCGATGTGGATGCGTTCGCGCCTCGACTCTCGTTCTTCTTCAATGCCCACTCCGACTTCTTCGAAGAGATCGCGAAGTACCGCGCGGCTCGGCGGATCTGGGCCCGGTGGATGCGTGACCATTACGGAGCGACCAGCGAGCGCTCGCACATGCTGCGGTTCCACACCCAGACCGCGGGGGTTTCGCTCACGGCTCAGCAACCCGAGCTCAACCTCGTGCGGACGGCGATCGAGGCCCTTTCCGGCGTGTTGGGTGGAACCCAGTCGCTCCACACCAACTCTATGGATGAAGTGCTCGCTCTTCCCACGGAAAAGGCAGCGCGCTTAGCACTTCGCACCCAACAGGTCATCGCATCGGAGACCGGTGTCACGAACGTCGCCGACCCGCTCGGAGGCTCGTACTACGTCGAGGCGCTCACCGACGAGATCGAGCGTCAGGCCGAAGCCATCTTCGCCCACCTCCTCGACCTCGGCAGTGGTTCGGTGCTGGAAGGCGTCTATGCCGGGATCGACAACGGGTACTTCCAGGGTGAGATCGCCGACGCGGCCTACTCCTTCGAGCGCCGGATCAATCGGGGCGACCGCATTGTCGTCGGCGTCAACCGCTTCACCGAGGCTCCGGGCGACGAACCGCTTCCGATTCTCGTGATCGGGCCGGAAGTCGAGGAGCGTCAGCGCAAGCGACTCGACATCGTCAAGCACGACCGCAACGATGCCGCCGTGAGCGAAGCGCTCGGTCGGGTCAAGAGTGCTGCCGAGGACTCCACGGTGAACCTCATGCCCGTGCTCGTCGATGCGGCCACGTCCTACTGCACGCTGGGCGAAGTGATGAACACCATGGCCGACGTCTTCGGCCGCTACGTCGAGAAGCCGGTCATCTGACAATCGTGCCCGGTTTCGCCGGGCGTTGACCGGGCCGGCTTCCGTCGATGTGCCCCATACGTGTCGCAAGTAGCGTCGCGCTCCATGGCCGAAGGCGAACAACGTCCCGACGAGCCCGATCTCACGAACGTTCCGACGCCGGCGATGGTGGTGGCCGGGCGGACGCTCGCCGACCCACGGCTGAGTCCTGACGGCACTGCAGTCGTCGTGCACGTGCGAGACGGTGCCGGTCCGCGCCTGGTCTGCATCGAACTCGGCGATGGCGAACGGGTCACACCGGGGCCGGAAACGGTCATCGTGTTCGACCCGTCGGTCGTCGGAACGCATCCCCACGGCGGGGGTTCGTGGAACTGGTTCCCCGACAGCGGATCCGTCGTCTACGTGGCGGCCGCCGGACTCTTCCGCTCGAGCCGATCGGGTGGGCCCGGGCAACTTCTCGCCACTCCGCCACATGGAACGTGGTTCGCATCGCCGACCGTCTCGGCCGACGGTCGCCGGATCGCCGTGATCGTCGAGAACGACGACTCGCAATCTGTCGCGATTGCCGACCTCGAGCGCGGCGGAGCGCTGGAGATCGTCGTGCCGGGCGACCCGGGGGTGTTCTGCATGGACCCCGCCTGGTCGCCTGACGGCGCGCTGTCATGGCACCAATGGGTGGCACCGTCGATGCCCTGGGATCGCGCGTCGATCGTGACCCGCACGGGTGACGGATCCGTCCGCGTCAACGGCGACGGAGCGCCGGCCCAGCCGCAGTGGTCCCCGGATGGGATGCGCCTCGGCCACGTCGCCGATGCTGCCAACGGCTGGCGGAACGTGTGCGTCGACGGGGTTGCGGTCGTCCGCCGTGGAGCGGGGGAGCCTTACGAGCACGGAACCCCGTCGTGGGGCTCGGGGCAGCGATCATGGTGCTGGTCACCCGAGGGGACGCGGGTGGCCTTCGTCCGCAATGAGGAAGGTTTCGCCCGGCTCGGTATCGCCGACCTCACCACCGGAGGGGTCACCGAACTCGGCAAGGCGTGGCATATCGGCCTCTCGTGGTCGCGCACTCCCGGAGGTCACGAACGGATCGCGGCGATCCGAACCGGGGGAGCGACACCACCGCAACTCGTCATCTACGACCTTGCCACCCATCCCACGCGGACGACGATCGCCCGTGGACCGGTTGGCGGGTGGGAGTCGATCGGCCTTCCGGAGCCCGAAGTGGTCCACTGGCCGTCGGCCGATGGTGCGACCGTGCGTGGTCGCTTCTACGCGTCGCCGAGATCGCATGGCGGAACGATCGTGTCGCTCCACGGAGGTCCGACCGATCAGACCACCGTGGTCTTCAACCCCCGTTTCGGCTACTGGCTGGCACGCGGGTGGTCGGTGTTCGTCCCCGATCACCGCGGGTCCACCGGTTGGGGCCACAGCTATCAGCAGGCGATGAACGAGCGCTGGGGCGAACTCGACGTGAGCGACTGCGCCGACGGGCTCCGGGCGCTCGGCCGAAACGGTCGGATCGTTCCCGACCGAACCGTCGTCATCGGCGGGTCGGCGGGCGGGTTCTGCGCACTGCACCTTCTTCTCCGCCACCCCGAGCTGTTCTCGTGCGGCGTGGCGCTGTATCCGGTGACCGATCTTGCCGAACTCGACGCCACGACGCACCGGTTCGAGCGGTACTACAACCGGTCGCTGGTCGGGTTGGTCGAACGGTACGGTGAGCGCTCTCCGATCACTGCTGCGGCGACGTTGTCGCGGCCATTGCTTCTTTTGCACGGTGATGCCGATCCCGTCGTTTCGGTCGGGCAGTCGCGGCGCTTCGCGGCCGAGGCGACCGCGGCCGGTGCGACCGTCGAACTGGTGGTCTACGAGGGCGAGGTCCACAGCTGGAAGCGGTCCGCCACGACCGTCGACGAACTTCTCCGAATCGACGCCTTTCTCGCCAGGTTCTGCCCGACCGAGTGATCGGTCCGCGACCGACACCGACGACGCGAACTCCGAAGCAGCATGGAGGCTGCCCGGCAGCATAAGAACAGAGCACCGGTAGCGTTGATCGAATGCTTCTGGCCGAGTGCGAGATCAGACACTCGCGGCCGGTCGCCCCGACCCGACGTGTCGCGCTCGGCCTCCAGGTGCTCCCGACCGAACCCCAGCCCGGGTGGGGCCCAGTCCTGCTCGGCGGCATGGTGGCGGCCAACATCGTCGAGCTCGAACCCGATGAGCTCCCCGACGTCTGGGACTTCGTCGACGATCTCGAAGCCGGCCGTCGCATCTCTCAGCCACGCCTTCGACACCGGTTCCAGCGCGACATCGTCGGGCTCGACCGGTCGGTTCATTCGCTCATCGGCGAAGGCGAGCACGTCTGGTTCGATCTGGAGGAACGGGCTCTTCCGGCCGTCACCGTTCTCGGCGCGCTGTATGCCGCAGCATCGCTCCCGCTGGAGACACACCCCTACGTCTTCCGGGTGATGCGCAAGGCGATGATGTGGGAGCACAAGCTCGACGCCGACTTCGTCGCCCACCTTCTCGGCGACGACGCGGCGTTCTCTCGGTGGCGTTCGCTTCCGACCGACCACCGGTGGGCGCTGAAGCTGCTCGGATTCGGGCCCAACGACTCACCTACCCGCGACCTCATCCAGGCGGCGTTCCGCGATGCCATCTCGAAGGCGCACCCCGATCGCGGCGGTGACCGGGAAGATGCCGGTCAGCGCATCGTGGAGCTGACGCAGGCGCGACGGCTCCTCCTCGCGTGAGCAGCCGCTTCCTCGGGAGGCGACGCCTCTCCGACAAACACCTGTTCTCCGGCGTGCGTATCATTCGCCCATGCGCACGACCAGGGCCGCGACGAAGAGTGCCACGAGAAGCGTGACGAACGACGATACGAAGGCTCAGACCGACGGCCGGGCCGCGGGCCTCGTCTTGTTCCCGAGTGCCGGGACGGACGCTTCGTTCAGCGCCATGGTCGCCATCGAGGAGCGAGTCAGTCAGGGTGATCGAGCCTTCCCGGTTCGACGCGTCGATTTCCCCTACCGCGTCGCCGGCCGTCGGATCCCCGATCGCACGCCGGTGATGGTGAAGGCCGTTGTTGAGGCGACCACCGCGATGGCGAAGTCGCTGAAGGTCGGCACCGACCGGATTCTCGTCGGCGGCCGGTCGATGGGCGGGCGCATGGCGTCCTATGCCGTCGCCGAGGGCCTCGCCGTCGCCGGGCTCGTACTCGTCGCCTACCCGCTCCACCCACCCGGTCACTTCAACGAGAACCGCGACGATCATTTCCCTGCGATCCGCGTTCCGACCCTCTTCGTCTCCGGGGCGCACGACGCGTTCGCCTCGGTGGAGGAGCTCACCGAGTCGACGAAGAAGATTCGCGGCCGGGTTGCACTGAAGTTCCTCGAAGGCAACCGCCGGACCGGCGGTCATGCGCTTTACGGCCAGGACGAGCAGGTTGCTGCGCTCGTCGCCGCATGGGTCCGTCGTCGCTGATCGGCCGCCAGTCCCCCCTCAGGGAATCCGTAGCGCCGGATGCGCGGTCGCGTGGGGCGCCGCCTCGGCCGCATCGAGCGGGTTCAGCTCCTCCAACTCCCGTTGTGAGGTCTCCGGTGTGGTCAGCCACAGCAGAATCACCGCGAGCACCAGGGAGAACGAGAAGACACTCACCACCGCTCCCTCGTTGCCTCCGGCCACATGGTCGGCGAGATACGCCGCTGCCAGGAGGCCGACGAAGCCGAACACGCGGGACGCGAACGTGGTGAATCCGTTCGCGGTGGATCGAATGGCAGTCGGCACGAGCTCGGCTGTGAGGATCGCCAATGCCGGAAGCGCAGCCGCCCCGAACAGCGCACCGAAGATCGACCACGCCCAGATGGCCGAACCGTGGGATCGGTACACGCCGAAGTCGGCGATGCCGATGCACAGGAGGCCCACCGAGATGACGATGCGGCGGCTCCGCCGATCACCGACCAGCGATCCGAAGACGACGCCGAACACGCCCGGAGCGTTCGTCAGGACCCCGAACAGGCTCAGCTCGTTGCCGGTGAAGCCGCGCTGGTTCCGCAGGTAGTCGTTGCGGAGCTGCCTGGAGGGATTGCTCTGAAAGGCGATGAGCCCGACGAGGAACGCGACAGCGAGCAGCCGTCGGCGGTGCTTCGCAAATGCCGCCATCGTCGGCAGGCGTAGTTCGGAATCCGCGAGTTCGGCGTCTGCGTGGCGGCGGAAACGACCGGTCTCGCTCAAGTGCCTGCGGATGAAAACGAGCGCCGGAAGCGAAAGCAATGGAAGGAGGAACGGGAGCCTCCAGGCGCCCGCCGAGCGGTCGGCGACCGCGCTACCACCCTGGACGACGCCCGATCCGATCGCCGCGCACGCGACCATGCAACCGCCGGCCCAGGCCCGCGAACGTGCCGGCATCTCCTCGACCACCATCACCGTGATCAGGATGGCCACGGCGGTGACGAACGATCGCGAGATGATCTGCAGCACCGTGAACATTGCGAGCGAGGTACTGAGGGCGCAGACTGCGGTGAGCACCGGGCCTGCAGTTGCGCACAGGAGCAGCATCTTGCGGCGGCCGATCCGATCTGCGGCGCGGACCAGCACGAGGGTGAAGAAGATGTCGAGTCGGATCAGCGCGAGCGCGGTGTTCTGCTGGGGATCGCTGGCTCCGAACTGATCGGCCACGTAGGTCATCACGACGGTGGGGAGCGAGCCCTGGTACCCGGCGGTGGCGGCGATGACCCCGAGGCAGAGGAGCAGCGTTCGACCGGTCCGACCGATCGGTTCCGGAGGGCGGAATGCGGTGCTGGTCCGGGAACGCCGCGTCGGTCGCTCCCCTGGTGCCCGGCGTGCGTCGGCGATGGTGTCGCTCAGGAACGAATCGGGCACCCCGGTAGTGTTGTCGAGCCGTGCGACGCCGTGACCCATCCCAGCTCTTCGAACCGGCGTGCGCAGGCGACCGGACCGCGCTCGCCCGACTGCTCTCGGTCGTGGAACAAGGAGGCCCGTCCGCCCAGCAGGCCTCGCAACTCGTCTGGCCGCGCGGGGGCCGGGCCTACACCGTTGGCATCACTGGGGCCCCGGGGGCCGGAAAGAGCACGTTGACGGACCGCCTGATCACGCTCGTGCGGGAGGGTGACGATGAGGTTGCCGTGCTGGCGATCGATCCCTCGTCGCCCTACTCCGGGGGAGCGATTCTGGGAGACCGGGTCCGGATGGGTGATCACTACCTCGACCCCGGTGTGTTCATCCGTTCGATGGCGACGCGAGGTCATCTCGGCGGGCTCGCTGTGGCCGCTCCGGCCGCCGTCCGGGTGCTCGATGCTGCCGGGTTTCCGTGGATTCTGCTGGAGACGGTCGGCGTGGGCCAGGTCGAGGTCGACATCGCCGGGGCCGCCGACACGACGGTCGTCGTCGTGAACCCCGGGTGGGGCGACGCAGTGCAGGCGAACAAGGCGGGTCTCATGGAGATCGCCGACATCTTCGTGATCAACAAGGCCGACCGTGCCGGTGCGGCGGAGACGGAGCGAGATCTGCTCGGGATGCTGGAGCTGAGCGGATTCGGCCACGACGCGTGGTATCCGCCGATCGTGCGGACCGTCGCGGCGAACGGCGACGGTGTGGCCGATCTCTGGGCGGCGATCGCTGCCCATCGCGCCCACATCGAGGCCGACGGCTCGCTCGCCCAGCGGCGCGTCGAGCGCCTCCGGGCCGAGGTTCGCCGCCTGGTCCAGGTCGAGCTGGAGCGCCGTGCCGTGGACACCCTCGATGGTCCCAGCGGCGCTGCCGTCCTCGCCGAGGTCGAAGCCCGCACCCTCGACCCCGAATCCGCGGCAGCTCGCCTCGCCGGCTGACACTGGGAGAGAGGTTGCCCCCACATATGGGGGCAGAACGCCTCCCAACGACGGTGGGAGGCGTTCTGCCGCATTTCCGCTCCCGTCCTCTCGACGGTAACGTCCGATGCCATGACCGACGCTGCCGCTCCGCTTGTCCGCCTCGAGCACCACACCGGCCCCTCCGGAGAGCGGGTCGCGGTCATCCGCCTCGATCGTCCCAAGGTCAACGCCATTTCGCCGGAGCTCACAGCTGACCTCGCTGCGTGCGTCGGCGTGCTTTCGGCCGATCTGCCCGGCGCCGTGATCGTCTACGGCGGCCCGAAGATCTTCGCCGCCGGGGCCGACATCGCCCGGTTCGGCGGACCCGACGAGGCCAGCGTCATCGGGGCCGCCCTCCGGGACGCGTTTGACGCGCTCGCCGCGCTGCCCCGGATGGTCATCGCCGCCGTCGCCGGCTTCGCGCTGGGCGGCGGTTGCGAGCTGGCCCTGGCCTGCGACGTCCGGATCGCGTCGGAGTCGGCCGTGTTCGGCCAGCCGGAGATCCTGCTCGGCATCATCCCCGGTGGCGGCGGCACCCAGCGTCTCGGACGGCTCCTGGGCCCCGCCCGCGCCAAGGATCTGTGCCTGTCCGGCCGCCAGGTGAAGGCCGAGGAGGCCCTGCGGATCGGGCTCGCCGACCGTGTCGTTCCCACCGAGGCGCTCCTCGACGAGGCCCTGGCCTGGGCGTTCGAGTTCGCCCGGGGCCCGCTTGCGGTGCAAGGACTGTGCAAGGCAGCGATCGACGGCGGCCTCGAGGGGACCCTCGCCGACGGCCTCACCCTCGAACAGGACCGCTTCATCGACGCCTTCCGAACCGAGGACGCCTCGATCGGCATCAAGAGCTTCCTGGAGCAGGGCCCTGGGAAAGCCGCGTTCATCGGACGCTGACGGAAGGGCGGCGTGCCCTCGGCGTGCCCGCAGCATCCCGGATGAGCAGGGTCGGCCTCCCAGACCGGAGAGGAATCGGCCACTTTCCGCCGAGAACGCCCGGTGTGGGATGCCGAAGGAGGACATGTGGGATCCCGCCCGCCGCTTCACCGCTCCTCCGCACGTCGCAGCCGATACGGGCTGCGACGCCTAACCTCGACGCGGAACCACCCGCCGGTCCTGCCGGATTCGACCGAGGAGCCCCATGAGCGCCCCAGCCGCCGTCACCACCGCCGACCCACGAATTGACGATCCGACCGACCCGATCCCGTCGTTCGTCGCGTCACCTGAAGCCTTCCGCGACGCGTTCCTCCGCCGGGTCGAGGTCACGATCGCCAAGCACATCGACGACTGCAGCCGACACGACCTCCAAGTAGCGCTCGCCTACGCCGTGCGTGACGCCCAGGTCGACCGCTGGATCGCCACCACCCGCCGGATCCAGGCGCGGAACCCGAAGCGGATCTACTACATCTCCCTCGAGTTCCTCATGGGACGTGCGCTCGGCAACGCGCTGATCAATCTCGGGATCAACGACTCGGCCGAGATCGCCCTGCGAAGCCTCGGGCTCGACCTCGAACAACTGCTCGACGAGGAACTCGACGCCGGTCTCGGCAACGGCGGGCTCGGCCGACTTGCTGCCTGCTTCCTCGATTCGATGGCAACCCTCGACTATCCCGGCTTCGGCTGCGGCATCCGCTACGACTACGGCATCTTCAAACAACGGATCGTCGACGGTGTCCAAGTGGAGGAGCCTGACCCGTGGCTGCGATCCGGCAATCCGTGGGAGATCCTGCGCAACGATCGCCAGCAGACGGTCCGCTTCTTCGGGCGGGTCCAGACGTATCGCGACAACCGTGACCCTTCGGGGAAGATCTGGTACTCATGGACCGACACCGAGGACGTGCTGGCCATGCCCTACGACACCCCGGTTCCCGGTTACGGCACCACCACGGTGAACACGTTGCGTCTGTGGTCCGCTCGCGCTCTGCACGATTTCAACCTCGGCTCGTTCAACCGCGGTGACTACATCAACGCCAACCTCACATCGGCGCTGACGGAGAACATCACCAAGGTGCTGTACCCGAACGACAACAATTATGAGGGGAAGGAACTGCGCCTCAAGCAGCAGTACTTCGTGTGTGCGGCCACCATCGCCGACCTCCTCGTCGATTTCAAAGCGGCCGGCAACGACATCCGCGACCTGTCGGACAAGGTGGCGATCCAGCTCAACGACACCCATCCGGCCATTGCCATTCCGGAGTTGCTGCGCATCCTCGTCGATACCGAAGGGCTCGGGTGGGACGAGGCGTGGGGCATCGTCACGCGCACGTTCGCCTACACGAATCACACCCTCCTCGCCGAAGCTCTCGAGAAGTGGCCGGTCGCGCTCTTCGAGAAGCTGCTGCCCCGCCACCTGCAGCTCATCTACGAGATCAACCACCACTTCCTCCGTCAGGTCGCGAATCGCTGGCCGGGCGACGACGCTAAGCTGCGGAACATGTCGCTCATCGAAGAGGGCTCGGAGCGCAAGGTCCGCATGGCGTACCTCGCCATCGTCGGCTCGTTCTCGGTGAACGGCGTGGCGGCCTTGCACACCGAACTTCTCAAGAGCGGCCTCGTCAACGATTTCTTCCAGCTCACGCCGGCGAAGTTCAACAACAAGACGAACGGGATCACGCCGCGCCGATGGCTGCGCGCCTGCAACCCCGGACTCTCAGCACTCATCGATTCGAAGATCGGTCCGTCATGGACGACCGACCTCGACCGTCTCCGCGGCCTCGAGGCCGTCGTCGGCGACGCCGCGTTCAGTGCGGACTGGCAGGCGGTGAAGGCAGCGAACAAGGAGGAGTTGCGTCGCTATGTCGAGTCGACGACCGGTGAGCGGATTGATCCGACGTCGATCTTCGATGTGCAGATCAAGCGGCTCCACGAATACAAGCGCCAGCTTCTCAACCTGCTGCACTGCGTTGCGCTCTATCAGGAGTTGAAGGACAACCCGTCGTCGGACCGGGTGCCCCGAACGGTCCTCTTCGGGGCAAAGGCGGCGCCCGGCTACGCAGTGGCCAAGCTGATCATCCGCTTCGCCAATGCCGTGGGCCGAGCGGTGAACCAGGACCCCCAGGTGAACGACCAGCTGAAGGTGCTGTTCCTTCCGAACTACAACGTGTCGCTCGCGGAACTGCTCATCCCGGCGGCCGATCTCTCCCAGCAGATCTCCACGGCAGGGAAGGAGGCGTCGGGGACCGGCAACATGAAGTTCGCCCTCAACGGCGCCCTGACCATTGGCACGCTCGACGGCGCCAACGTGGAGATCCGCGACTGCGTCGGCGACGACAACATCTACATCTTCGGCAACACCGTCGAGGACATCGCCGCCCTCCGGGGCCGGGGCTATGACCCCAACGCGTACCTCGGAGCGGGGTCACCCCTCGGCCGAGCGCTCGATCTCGTGCGCTCGGGGTTCTTCTCACCCGAAGACCACGGAGGGTTTGCCCCGTTGGTCGAGCTCATCGTCGACCACGGCGACGAGTACTTCCTCGCAGCCGACTTCGACTCCTATGCCGCGGCGCAGCGTCATGTCGAGACCGACTACCGGGACCCCGCACTCTGGACGGCCAAAGCGATCCGCAATGTTGCGAACATGGGGATGTTCTCCTCCGACCGGACGATCCGTGCCTACGCCACGGAGATCTGGGGCGTCGAACCGCTGCGTTGACCCGCTGAGACGGGCCCGTCGCCGGAACTCCAGCCCCAGTAGGGTGCACCTCGTGCTTGCGAACGCGGACCCCCGGTGGGGCGAAATCGATCGGTACCTGTTCAACGAGGGCCGACACCTTCGCCTCTGGGAACATCTCGGCAGCCATGTCGGAGTGCACGAGGGGACTCCCGGTGTCTGGTTCGCGGTGTGGGCGCCCGACGCGCAGTCCGTCTCGGTTGTTGGTGACTTCAACGCTTTCGACGCAACGAGCCACCACATGTTGCCGGTCGGATCGACCGGCGTATGGTCGGCATTCGTCGCCGGGGCCACCGTGGGCCAGTGCTACAAGTACGCCGTACGCGGTGCCGACGGTCGGACCGTCCACAAAGCCGACCCCCTGGCAAGAGCCACGGAGGTTCCTCCCCGGACGGCCAGCGTCGTCGAATCCTCCGCCTACGAATGGAACGACGCCTCCTGGATTGCCAGGCGCGGCTCAGCGAACGCCTGGCGTTCCCAGATGTCGATCTACGAGGTGCACCTTGGCTCGTGGCGTGGGACGCGGCCGTATGCCGAGCTCGCCGAGGAGCTCGCTGCCCATGTGAAGGATCTCGGGTTCACCCACGTCGAGCTCATGCCCGTGGCCGAGCACCCCTTCGGCGGCTCCTGGGGGTACCAGGTGACCGGTTACTTCGCGCCCACATCGCGGTTCGGTTCGCCTGACGAATTCCGCCATTTCGTCGACATCCTTCACGGCCACGGCATCGGCGTGATCGTCGACTGGGTGCCCGCGCACTTCCCGAAGGACGAGTGGGCGCTCGGACGTTTCGACGGCACGGCACTCTACGAGCATGCCGATCCTCGCCAAGGGGAGCATCCTGACTGGGGAACGTACGTCTTCAACTTCGGACGTACCGAGGTTCGGAACTTCCTCATCGCCAATGCCCTGTACTGGCTCGAGGAGCTCCACGTCGACGGTCTGCGCATCGATGCCGTCGCCTCCATGCTCTACCTCGACTACTCACGTCGGGAGGGCGAGTGGATCCCCAACGCCCACGGTGGCCGGGAGAACCTCGAGGCGGTCGAGTTCCTCCGTGAGCTCAACACCGTCATTCATGCGCACGTGCCGGGCGTGCTCGTGATCGCTGAGGAGTCGACGGCGTGGCCGTCGGTGTCGCGACCGGTCGAGGCCGGCGGTCTCGGGTTCGGCTTCAAGTGGAACATGGGATGGATGCACGACACCCTCGAGTATTTCTCGAAGGATCCGATCCACCGGCAGCATCACCACCACGGCCTCACGTTCGGCCTCCTCTATGCCTTCACCGAGAACTTCGTCCTCCCTCTGAGTCACGATGAAGTGGTGCACGGCAAGGGCTCCCTGCTCACGAAGATGCCCGGTGATGACTGGCAGAAGCGGGCCAACCTGCGTTCGCTCTACGCGTGGATGTGGGCCCACCCGGGCAAGCAGTTGCTGTTCATGGGGGCAGAGATCGGGCAATGGAACGAGTGGAACGTCGACGCCTCGATCGACTGGTGGCTCCTCGGTGATCAGGCCCACGCCGGTATTCGCGACCTCGTCCGCTCGCTCAACCAGATCCAGGCGTCGTATCCAGCGCTCTACGAGCGGGACTTCGCACCGGAAGGCTTCGGTTGGATCGTCAGCGACGACGCGTCGGCGAACGTCTATGCGTTCGTTCGCTGGCCGGGCGAGTCGGGCACGCATGGCGCGGGTCCGGTCGTCTGCATCGCCAACCTTGCCCCCGTTATCCGGGTGGACTACGGCGTCACGCTGCCTCGCGGTGGTGAGTGGCGCGAGCTCTGCAACACCGATGCGTCGGAGTTCGGGGGCAGTGGGGTGGGGAACGCCGGTGCGGTGTGGGCCGACAATCTCGGCCGGGCGACGCTGACGCTTCCACCGCTGAGCGTGCTGATTCTCGGTCAGCACGGCTGAGGGCGGTCAGGCGCGGACGAACACCGCCACACAGGGGTAGACGGGGCAGAACACCCCGTCGGCGATCTCGGGAGCGGGATCATCGCGAAGCGCGGTCGTCAGCACGGTGATCCACTCCCCTTTGGGCAGGGTGAACGCTTCGGGTTCGTCGCCTTCGTGGAGGACGACGAGCCGGTCCTGCTCATCCGAGGTGCCGAGGAGCAGCAGCTGGAGACCGCATCCCTCCGGGTCGTCCCATTGGGCAATGGTCATCGGTTCGCCGCTCGGGGAGAACCATTGGGCGTCGTCCTCGGCGAGCCAATCCCGCTGACGGAACACCACGGAAGAGCGACGGAGGTCCGTAAGTTCGCGTACGAACTCCGTGAGGGGCGTGTCGACGGAGGCCCAGTCGAACCAGCTCGTCTCGTTGTCGATGCAGTATGCGTTGTTGTTTCCGTGTTGGGTGCGGCCCAGCTCGTCACCCCCGAGCAACATCGGCGTGCCCTGCGACAGCATCAGCGTGGCGAGCAGGTTGCGCTGGGTCCGTCGACGGGCCGACGCAATGAGTGGGTCAAGGGTCTCGCCTTCGACTCCGTGGTTCCACGAGCGGTTATCGCCCGAACCGTCGTGGTTCGCCTCGCCGTTCCCCTCGTTGTGCTTGACGTCGTAGGAGACGAGGTCGCGCAGGCAGAATCCGTCATGAGCGGTGACGAAGTTGACCGACGACCAGGGTCGCCGTCCGAATGCCGCGAAGAGATCGGGATTGCCGGTGATCCTGCGGGCAAAGGCGCCGAGGGGTCTCGGCTGGTTGTGCCAGTGGTCGCGGACGAGGTCACGGTACCGGTCGTTCCATTCGGCCCAGGGAGCCGGGAAGGAACCGACCTGGTACCCACCCGGTCCGACGTCCCACGCCTCGGCGATGAGCTTCACCTTCGACAGCACGGGGTCCTGGGCGACGGCGTTGATGAACGCTCCCTGCGCATCGAACTGCCCGTCGCGTCCCCGGCCCAGCGTGGTCGCGAGATCGAACCGGAAACCGTCGATGTGGAACTCCTCGACCCAGTAGCGCAGTGAATCCATGATGAGCGTGAGGGCGAGCTGCTGGGTCGTGTCGACCGAGTTCCCGCACCCGGTGGTGTCATGAGGGCGATACCACCCGTAGGGGTCGAGGCCGCGATACGCCAGCATCGGTCCGTCCGGTCCGGCTTCGCACGTGTGGTTGTAAACGACGTCGAGGATCACTTCGATCCCGGCCTCGTGCAGCAGCTTCACCATTCCCTTGCACTCACGCACGAGGGCCGATCCGCTTCCCCCGCTCCCGTAGCCGTTGTGGGGGGCGAGGAATCCCAGTGTGTTGTAGCCCCAGTAGTTCGTGAGCCCGAGCCGGGCGAGCCGTTCCTCGGGGACGTTCTGATGGATCGGCAGGAGTTCGACGGCCGTGACCCCCAGACCGACCAGATGGGCCACGAATGCCGGATGGCAGAAACCGGCGTAGGTCCCCCGCAGTTCCTCGGGCACGTGGGGGTGGGTCATCGTGGCGCCCTTCACGTGCACCTCATAGATGACGGTGTCGGTCCAGGGGGTGTTCGGCCGCGCATCGGCGCCCCAGTCGAACCGGCCGTCGACGGCAACTCCGCGCATGGTGAAGGGGGCGTTGTCGCCCGGGTCGGGATACGAATGGACACCCGGCTGACTCAGCCAGTCGACCGACCCGGAGTACGCAAGCGCCCAAGGGTCCTGCAGGAGCTTCGCCTCGTTGTGGCCATCGCCGCTCACGCGGATTCCGTAGTGCGTGCCGTCGGTGACGAGTCCTGGTGGAAGGACTTCCCACCAGGACGCTCCGAGCCGATTCGTCAATGGGACGTGAGTCTCCGTCGCGTCCGGGTCACCGGACGTAAACAGGCAGAGGTCGACCGACGCGGACTGCGGCCCGGCCGGGACGGCGATCGTGGTCGGCGAGCCGTCGGTGCCGAGTCGTAGGCCGAACGGCGGGGAAACGTCGGGGTTGGTCATCAGGAGGTGTGCCGCTCGGATGCGGCCGATCGATCGTAGCGGCGTCGCCCTGCTATCGGTCGGCAGCCCGACCTTCTTGAGCGTGATGCCCCGCAAGCGGCGTGGCGGTCGGTCTACGGCCAGGTGATCGTCGCGGCGAGCGCGCGGCCCTGGCGCCGACCTGCCGCGAGGATCGTGGCGGAGATCGTCGCGTCCATGCGGTTGATGCCGATGACGTCGTTGGCGGCGTCATCGGGGAAGAGCAGCGTGCACGTCGCTCCAGCCGCTTCCAGTTCGTGGAGTTCCGCGGCAGCGACGCGACCGGCGAGCGGGTCCATACCGTCGGTGCGGGAACCGATCGGGGCGAGCACGACGATGGTGTCGTAGCCGGCGGCAAGGACGGCATTGGTGCCGGACCGCAGGCCACCGTCGACGAGGAGCCGCCCACCGACCGGAACCGGCGGGAAGATCCCCGGAACACAGACGCTCGATGCCACGGCGTCCGCCAGAGGAACCTCACTCTCCCTGCTGAGCACGATGAACTCACCCGAGTCCGCGTCGACCGCGGTGGCGAGGAATCTGGTGCTCGGCCACGCCGGGGGGAGTTCCGGATCGATCAGTTCCCGGAACCGCTCGAGGCTGATCGTCTTCGCCAACTTGGCTTGTTCGCCGACCAGGGCCAGCGACGGCGGCGTGGCGTCAGGCAGTTTGTCCCACACCTCGAACACGGTGAGCAGCGCCAAGAGGTCGATCGTCGACATCGCCTCGGCGGCGAGAACGCCGGTGTCGTTGAGCACCTTGGCCTCGAGCTCCTCGAACGCGACGCCCGTCGCCAGCCAGGAACCGACGACCGATCCGGCCGAGGTCCCGACGACGAGGTCCGTTCTCCGCAGATCGACACCCTCATCGAAGAGTCCGTGGACGACACCGGCGAGCCACGCGACGCCGGTGACTCCACCGCCCCCGAGGACGACGGCCTTGGATGGGCGAGCAGATTCGATACCGGACACGACGAACATTCTTGCCGTCCGTGGCTCCCTGCCTGAACTCGGGGCCGCGAGCGACGTCCGGGGGTGCAGTTCGTCCGGTCGTACACTGTCCGTCTCGTGGCAGATGGTGGACCTCGGGTGACGGCGGCGCCGTCCGAACCGAGTGCCGAGGCGGTCCGCCGGTCCTTTCGGATCGAGATGCTACGGGCCCTTCCGGCCGGCACGATCGAGGCCTTCGCGTCCACGTTCTTGCTGTTGATCGCCCTTCGACACTTCGATCTGTCGACCGGCTGGAAGGCCGCGATCGTTGCGGGAGCTCAGGTCGGCCTCCTGTTCGCTCCCGTTGCCCTCACCCGCGCGACGCGCCGAGGCATGTCGCCCGGCGACGCCGGTGCTCGCATGCTCGTGGTGGGCTCCGTGGGCGTCATCGCTCCGCTGCTGTGGCCGCACCCGGCGGTGTTCGTGATCGGATGTCTGGTGGCCCTCACCTCAACCGGCGCGCAGTGGGCGCTGCTCCAGACGATCTACACCGACCAGTTCCCCGCGGATCGGCGGGGTCGCCTGCTGTCGCTGACCATCGCCGCGAAGTTCGCCTGTTCGGGACTGGTGGCCATCGGCGTGGGGCGTCTGCTCGGACGCGACGCCGCAACGTGGCGATGGGCGCAGCTGCTGCTGCTCGTCGCGC
>JANPFX010000032.1:0-54558 GCA_031423635.1 Acidimicrobiia bacterium
GACGTGCATCGTGTTGGCAGCGCCTTCAGCCATCGCTCAGATCTCGCCGCGCTCGAGCTTGGCGGCCTTCTCGAGGACGGAGTCGATGCCGCCCACGTTGAGGAACGCCTGCTCGGGAACCGTGTCGAACTCACCGGCGCAGAGCTTCTCGAAGCCCTCGATGGTGTCGGACAGAGGCGTGAACACGCCCTCCATGCCGGTGAAGGCCTTCGCCACGAACATCGGCTGGGACAGGAACTTCTGGACCTTGCGGGCCCGCTGGACGAGAACCTTGTCCTCCTCCGACAGTTCGTCGATGCCGAGGATGGCGATGATGTCCTGGAGTTCCTTGTAGCGCTGCAGGATCGACTGCACGCGGCGGGCCACGCTGTAGTGACGATCGCCGACGACGTCGGGGGCGAGGATCGTGGAAGTGGACGCCAGCGGATCCACGGCCGGGAAGATGCCGAGGGCGGCGATCTCACGGGCGAGGTTGGTGGTGGCGTCGAGGTGGCGGAACGTCGTGAACGGGGCCGGGTCGGTGTAGTCGTCGGCAGGCACGTAGACGGCCTGCAGCGAGGTGATCGAGTGGCCGCGGGTCGAGGTGATCCGCTCCTGGAGCTGGCCCATCTCGTCGGCGAGGTTCGGCTGGTATCCCACGGCGGAAGGCATACGTCCGAGCAGGGTCGACACTTCCGAACCGGCCTGGGTGAAGCGGAAGACGTTGTCGACGAACAGGAGCACGTCCTGGTTCTGCACGTCACGGAAGTACTCGGCCATCGTCAGCGCGGAGAGGGCGACGCGAAGACGCACGCCCGGCGGCTCGTCCATCTGGCCGTAGACGAGAGCGGCGTTGTCGATGACGAACTTGCCCTCCTCACCGGTCGAGGTCTCCTTCATCTCCAACCAGAGGTCGGTGCCCTCACGGGTGCGCTCACCGACTCCAGCGAACACCGAAACGCCACCGAACTCTTTGGCGACACGGGTGATCATCTCGAGGATGAGCACCGTCTTGCCGACGCCGGCACCGCCGAAGAGGCCGATCTTGCCGCCCTTGACGTAGGGCTCGAGCAGGTCGATGACTTTCACGCCGGTCTCGAACATCTCGCGCTTCGGTTCGAGGGTGTCGAACGCCGGGGGTCGGCGGTGGATGGCCCAGCGCTCGGTGACGCCTTCGAGGGGGGCGCCGCCGGTGTCGAGCGGCTCGCCGAGCACGTTGAACATGTGACCCTTCACGACGTCGCCGACGGGCACGGTGATGCCGTGGCCGAGCTGGCGGACCGTGGCACCGCGAACCATGCCGTCGGTCGGGCGCATGGCGATGACGCGCACGCGATTCTCACCGATGTGCTGGGCGACCTCGGCCCAGACTTCCTCGGTCACTCCGTCGATGACGACCGTGAGGATCACGGCGTCGTTGATCTCGGGGAGCGACCCGGCGGGGAACTCCACGTCGACCACGGGACCGGCGATCGAAACGATCCGGCCTTCGAGGAGGTTTGTGTTCTCGGTCATCGTCATGATGATTTCCTTGGAGGTGCTGGGGTGTGCGAGGGAAGGACAGGAGTGGCGAAAGAAGGCGGTTCAGCTGTTCGCCGAGCCGTGCAGGTGCGCATCGTGGACGCGTTCCTGGAACAGATCGGGGTTGTGGGTCTGCGCCGGGATGAGATCAGCTGACGCGTTCTTCAAGGCTTCAGCGCCGCCCACGATCTCCATGATCTCGGTGGTGATCGAGGCCTGACGGGCGGTGTTCATCTGGCGGGAGAACTTCTTCACCAGCTCACCGGCGTTCTCCGTGGCCGACTTCATGGCCCGCTGACGACCGGCATGCTCCGACGCGGCTGCGTCGAGAAGAGCGGCGAATAGCCGGCTCTCGACGTAGCGGGGCAGGAGGGTGGAGAGAATGGCGTTGGGTTCCGGCTCGAACTCATAGCCGGCGCTGGCGCCCTCACCCGACGCGCCCGCGGCGGTGTCGAGCTCGATCGGCATGAAACGACGAAGCACCGGACGCTGTGAACCTGCGGACAGGAACTGCGTGTACGCCAACTCGACGAGGTCGACCTCGCCGCCGTCGAAGCGGCTCTGAATCGAACGGGCGATCTCACGGGCGTTCTCATAGGACGGGTTGTCGGTGAAGCCCTTGAACGCCGAGTCGATCGTGTACTTGCGGAACTTGAAGTAGTCCTCGGTCTTCTTGCCGACCGTGATCAGAACATAGGAGCGACCGAGCGCGACGTCGGCCTGCAGCGCCCGCTCGGCGAGGCGGATCACCGAAGAGTTGTAGGCACCGGCAAGACCACGGTCACCGGCGCACACGATGTAGGCGACCGTCTTGACCGTGTCCCTCGGGGTGAGCAACGGCTGACCGGTACCCGCGCCACTCGACGCGAGCGACCGGATCACGTTCGTGATCTGATCGGCATAGGGACGAGCGGCAGCAACACGTTGCTGGGCCTTCACGATCCGTGTGGCGGCGATGAGCTCCATGGCACGAGTGATCTTCTTCGTGCTGTTGACGCTCTTGATCCTGCGCCGCAGGATTCGTTCTTCACCACCGGCCACGATGTGGTCCCTTCATTCCTTGGAGTGCTGACGGACGAGACGGCTTTCGCCGACTCAGCCCTTGGACGCGAACGACGCCTTGACGCCTTCGATGGCCTTCCCGAGACGATCGCCCTCCGGAAGCTTCCCGGTGGTACGTATGTCGTCGAGGATGTCGCGGTGCTGGGTGCGAAACGCCTCGAGCAAGTGGGCTTCGAACGGGCCGACCTGCTTGACGTCGAGATCGTCGAGGTAGCCGCGGGTGCCGGCGAAGATCGCGACGACCTGCTCCTCGACACGGAGGGGGGAGTACGCAGGCTGCTTGAGCAGCTCGACGAGGCGGTAGCCACGATCGAGCTGGGCCTGCGAGACCTTGTCGAGCTCTGATCCGAACGACGCGAACGCTTCGAGCTCGCGGAACTGGGCCAGGTCGATCTTCATCGATCCGGCCACCGCGGACATCGCCTTGATCTGCGCCGACGAACCCACGCGAGACACCGAGATACCGACGTTCATCGCCGGACGGATGCCGGAGTTGAAGAGGTCGAGGTCCAAGAACACCTGGCCGTCGGTGATGGAGATCACGTTGGTCGGGATGTAGGCCGACACGTCACCGGCCTTGGTCTCGACGATGGGGAGCGCGGTGAGGGAACCGCCGCCCATCGCGTCGGAGAGCTTGGCCGCACGCTCGAGGAGCCGGCTGTGGAGGTAGAACACGTCGCCGGGATAGGCCTCGCGGCCCGGCGGGCGGCGCAGCAGCAGCGACATCTGACGGTACGACTCCGCCTGCTTCGACAGGTCGTCGTAGACGATGAGCCCGTGCTCGCCGTTCTCCATCCAGTGCTGGCCGATGGCCGCACCGGTGAACGGGGCCAGGTACTGGAACGGAGCCGGGTCGGCAGCGGGGGCGTTGACGACCACGGTGTACTCCATGGCGCCGGCCTCTTCGAGTGCCCGCACCGTCTCGGCAACTGACGAACCCTTCTGGCCGATCGCGACGTAGATGCACTTCACGCCGAGACCCTTCTGGTTCATGATCGTGTCGATCGCCACCGAGGTCTTGCCGGTCTTGCGGTCACCGATGATCAGCTCACGCTGGCCACGACCGATCGGGGTCATGGCGTCGATCACCTTGATGCCGGTCTGCATCGGCTCCTTGACCGGCTTGCGCTTCACGATGCCGGGAGCCTGGATCTCCACGCGACGCGAACGGAGGTCGCCGGTCAGGGGACCCTTCCCGTCGATCGGCTCGCCGAGGGCGTTGAGGACTCGTCCGAGGACACCGTCGCCGACCGGGACCTGCAGGATCTTGCCGGTCGCCTTGACGCTCTGACCCTCCTGGATGTGGCCGGTGTCGCCGAGGATCACGGCGCCGATCGAGTCCTCGTCGAGGTTGAGGGCAAGGCCGAGGGTGCCACCTTCGAACTCCAGTAACTCGTTCACGCCGGCGCCGGGAAGACCCCCGATACGGGCGATGCCGTCACCCACTTCGAGGATTCGGCCGACTTGCTGCTGGGTGACCTGCGGGTTGAACCCGTCGAGGCTCTTGCGCAGGGCGGCGGTGATGTCATCGGTGTTGATCGTCAGCTCGGCCATGGTGGTCCGGGTTCTCCTACGAAAGTGCTGCGACGGGCGAAAGGGTATTGCTAGTGCTACGTGTACTGATTGTCAGTGTGCAGAGCTTCTGAGCAGGCGCTCAGAGGGCTGCTTTGATCTGATCGAGGCGATTGCGGATGGAGCCGTCGATGACCGTGTCCCCGATGGTGGTGACCACACCGCCCAGGACGGAGGGATCGACGAGGAACGTGAGGACGACCTTCTTACCGGTCGACTTCTCGATGGCCGTGGTGAGGCCGGCCTGCTGATCGAGGCTGAGCGGATGGGCAGTGCGGACTTCGCCCGACACCCGCCCCTGCTCGGTCGCCGCCCGGCTGAGAAATGCCGAAGCCACCGCCGGGATGTCCTTCGCTCGCCCGGCTCCGACGAGCATCGACACCAGGTTGGCGGTGACGGGGCTGGTGGGCCCGAGCAGTTCGGAAACCACGGTCTGGCGGCGCTCGACCGGCAGGAAGTTGTCGGTCAACGCAGACTGCAGCTCCGGTGAGCCTGCAAAAGCGCCGGCAAAGGTGGCGAGTTCGTTTCCGACGATGCCAACGGCACCTTCGGCGCGCGCCACCTCCAAGAAGGCGGCGGCGTATCCCTCAGCGAGAGCACTCATGGAAGTCCTTGCAATCAGTTCTTGGTGAGCAGGTGGTTAGTTCTTCGAGAGTTCGGCGATGTAGCGATCGACAAGGGCGGCATTGGTTTCCTTGTTCATGTTCGCCCCGACGACCTTCTCGGCGAGATCGAGCGACAAGCCCTTCACATGCGCCTGGAGATCGGCCTTGAGCCGGTCGGCCTGCGCGTTCAGGTCTTCGCTGGCCTTCGCCCGAATGGCGGAAGCGTCGGCTTCAGCCCTGGCGATGAGATCCTTGCGGACCGCGTCGGCCTGCTGACGGGCCTCGTCGATGATGCGATTGCTCTCCGACTGGGCGTCGGCGAGCTTCGCCTTGTACTCGGCGATCATCGTGTCGGCATCGCTCTTGGCCTTGTCGGCCGAGGCGAGATCACCCTCGATGCGAGCGGAACGGGCTGCCATCGTCTTCTTGATCGCCGGCACGGCGAACTTCCACATGATGAGCAGGAGCACCACGAAGGAGACGGTGCCCCAGACGATCTCGTCCGTCGCCGGGAGAATGGGGTTCGGAGCCTCGACTCCTTCGCCGGAGAATTGCGCAAGCGCTAGCAGTGCTGACACGTCAGGTCCTTTCGTAGCCGAAACGGCTGGGTGATCAGGCGAACTTCAGAAGAATGAAAACGACGAAGCCGATGAGGGCGAGGGCTTCGGTGAAGGCGATGCCGAGGAACATCGTGGTGCGGACCATGCCGGCTGCTTCGGGCTGACGGGCCATGGCCTGGACGGCGTTGCCGACGAGGTAGCCGATGCCGATGCCCGGGCCGATGGCGCCGAGGCCGTAGGCCAGACCGGCGCCAGTGGCGGCGGCGTTGCTCTTCTGCTCGGCAGCGGTGAGGCCGGCTTCGGCGGCCTGGACGAGGATGCTCATGGTGTTGCTCCTTGGAGAAGGGTTGAGGATGCGGGTGATAGGGCGTTGCGTGGTGGTTCTGGTGTTGCCTGTGGGTTCGCGACGGAACGTCTCGCGAGCTTGTTCCCGAGCGGACTAGTGCTCGGGGTGCACCGCGCCACCGATGTAGACGGCGGCAAGCAGCGTGAAGATGTAGGCCTGCAGGAAGGCGACGCCGATCTCGAAGCCGGTCATCAGGATCAGCATCAGGAGCGGAAGGACGCCGATCGGCTTCAGGGCGAAGGTGTCGGCCGTGACCATGGTGTTCGTCAGCACGGCGAAGGTCACGAGCAGGATGTGCCCGGCGAGGACGTTGGCGAAGAGACGAACGGCGAGTGAGAACGGCCGGACGAGGAACACCGAGATGAACTCGATCGGGGTGACGAGTACGTAGAGCGCCTTCGGCACACCCGGGGGAAACAGCGATTCCTTGAAGTAGTGGCCGACGCCCTGGGACTTCATGCCGGCGACGTTGAAGACCAGCCACACGACGAGGGCGAGCATCGCCGGAACAGCCATGCGGGCATTGCCCGGCATCTGCCAACCGGGGATCACACCGGTGATGTTGTTGAAGAAGATGTAGAAGAAGATCGCGGCAAGGAAGGGCACGTACTTCTTGCCGTCGTGGCCCATCACCTCGTCGGCGATGTTGTGCTCGATGAAGTCGATCGACGCCTCGGCCATGTTCTGCACGCCCTTGGGCACCATCGCCCGTTTCCGCGAGCCGGCCCAGAAGAACAGGACGGTGGCGGCCACGGCGAAGAAATTCGTGAGCGCGATCTTGTTGATGGCGAACGTGCCGTCACCGACGATGTTCTTCCACTCGAGGAGGTGGCTGATCGGCGGGAAGGCGAGGCCTCCGCCGCCTTCTTCAGCGGCCAGAACGGTTCCGAGAATTGTCACGGAAGGATCACTCCTTGACGAGGGATTGACTGGGCTTGAGGCCGGGGAACGCGAGCGTCGCCGAAACGTGACGCATCTCCCAGAACAACAGGCCGAGGTGGGTGACGACGATGGTCAGACCGAGGGGGATCAATTCGATCCACGGACGGTCTTTGACCACCAGGACAGCGATGGTGATGAGGCCGAGACGAAGCAGGTAGCCGAAGAGCGCGGCAGCCATGACGAACGCAACGGAGATCCGCGCCGCGGTGTCGAGGAGCCATGCCGACAGCACGAAGTTGACGACGATGAGCCCAAGGCCGAAGGCGACCGAGGAAACCCCGGCGAAGCCCCATCCCATGAACCCGAGGAGCAGGGCGACCGGTGCGATGAATGCTGCGCGTTTGGCGATGTCTTTGGCGACGCTGAGCTCGACGCCGTGTCCGCCGGCCGGACTGAGCATGGCGTTCGCGGGCATGGCGTTCGCGGGCACGGAGTTCGAGGCCATCACGATCCGGCTCCGGCGCTGGGATCGGCCGGACGCTTCGCCCAGGCAGCGTTCTCGTCGTGAGCTCGCATCTCGAGGTCGTAGCCGTACCAAAGCTTCACGCCGGTGCCGGCGAAGGCGACAACAACTGCGATGAGCGTGAAGACAGGCGTTGTGTCGAACAACCGATCCAGTCCGAATCCGACAAGGCCGAAGATCAGGGGAGCGACGACGAGCTCGAACGCGCGCGTCATACCATCGGCGTAGCCGGAGTAGAGCTTGCGTCGGAAGTCGCGTTCGAGCATCAGGGAGCGTTCGTTCGGGGGCGGGAGGGGCCTGCAGCGAGCCACAAGTGTGGAGGCGACACCTACGTTTCGCCAAGTCGCTTGTGAATCGAATCACAAGGTTACTGGCGGCCCCGGCCCTCCGCAACTCGCTTGGCGCCTTTCTTCACCGAACTCGCCTCGGGGCTTCCGGGTCACTCGGGTCGCCCTTCGAGTCACCGGGCGGTTCGTCGTCCGTGGAGATCCGGGCGAGGTTGGCCAGCGACAGCGTTCCGGGTGCGAAGTAGCTTCCGTGGTCCTTCGCTCCGGCAGCGGAGAACGGTCGGGCACCAAAGCCTCGGGACGCGGGATCTCGACCGTGCACCGGCGCGAACGGAACAATGTCGCGGGGCCTCGGTGGCCCGAAGTCGACCGACACACCGACCGGCGGACCGGTGAATGGAAATGGCAACGGCAAGGGGACGCGCCTCGGAACCAACGCCCGCCATCGCACCTTCAGCGTCAGCGACAGATGGCCGGGGTCGATGCCGCGCACCTTCGCCGCCCACACGTCGATCTCCCGGTGCCCGAGCTGCGCTCGCGTGGCGACGTTCATGCCCGGGCTCCCGACCACCGCGACATCGCCGATCCCCAGCGCCGCGACCCGGTCGCTGAGCGCTCGTGATTTCAACGTCTCACCGACAACCACCGATCCGTAGCTGTGTCCGACGATCGTGATGTGCGATCCAGGTGCCATCCGACGGATCACCTCGAGATCGGCCACGAGTGCATCGGCACCGACGGTCGCCCGACCCGACGCAGCACCTTCGAGCAAGCCTCGGACGCTCAAGTCCGGCGTGCGGTAGCCGAGCCACGACACAACAGCGATGTCGGGGTTGCGTGCTCGCATCGCCGCGGCGAGGTCGAGACCCTTCACCCGGGCATTGCCGCGATAGTCGTGCAGCGAATTCGTCATACCCGGGACGATCACCGCAACGTGCTGCGCTCGGAGCAGGTCGCCGAACACCTCGACCACGGCACCGTGGCCCCTCGCGTCGATCCGCAAGAACCGTCTTCCACCGCCGACGGCGAGTGCGCGCGCCTCCTGCGATGGAGCGACGAGACCACGACTCCGCATCGACGCGCGCAGGATCGTCGAGACCTGCGTCAAGCGTCGGGACAGGTCGGCGGCATCGAGGGCACGACCGATCGCGCTGACACGCTGGCCCATGACGAACGCTCGTTCCGCCAGCAGCAGGGGGGCATGCGGGGCAAGATGCGTAGAGGCCACGCATCGGCGGACCGCTGCCTCGATCGCCTGCCCACACACCTCGAACTGACGCGACAGGTCGAGCAGGTGTGACGGCTTCGCACCGATCCGCCAACGGCCCGGGTAGGTATTCGACGTGCCCATGACGTCGAGCGGAGCACAAACTGATCCGCTGTTGCCGTCGCGGTGCAACGGATTCGCCGGATCCGGCCACCATCGATCCATCACGCCGGCTACGGCGTGTCGACGCGCTCCCGAAGTCGGCGCACGGAAACAGTCAGACGGACTCGGGGGCGTCGGACGACGAGCCAGGCGCAGTCGAGGCTGCCCGTCGGAGACGTCGCTCCGCTCGGAGATCCGGATGGAGAAGCGCGAACGCGATGGTCGCGAGGAGGAGGACGACGAGCGGCACCAGTGGCCAGCGACCCGACGAGAACATGGGTGCGAGCACGAACCCGGACGCGATCGTGGTGAGCGACCACAGAATCAGCACCGTGCGACGCGGCCCGTGACCCAGCTCGACGAGCCGATAGTGGATGTGCTCCCGATCGGCCGTCGAGAAGCCGGAACGGCGGACAGTCCGCGTGACGAGCAGACGCGCCGTGTCGGCGATCGGCACCACGAGGATGAGGAGCGGGATGAACAACGGTGCGAGGAAGAAGTAGGTCTGGTTCGGGATCGGGATGCCCGGTACGGAACGCCCGCCGACCACGGAGGTGGACACCGCGAGGAGAAGGCCGAGGAGCAGCGCTCCGCCGTCGCCCATGAACACCCGCGCCGGACTGAAGTTGTAGGGAAGGAAGCCGACGCACACACCGCCGGCGACGACGGCGACAAGCGGGCCGAGGTTCGAACCGTCGATCGAGCCGGCGTCGAACAACCTCGTCGAATACAGGAAGAACGCCACCGAAGCAATCGCCACGATGCCGGCGGCGAGACCGTCGAGGCCGTCGATGAGGTTGATCGCGTTGCACATGCCCACGAGCCAGACGACTGTCACGAGCGCGGTGAAGTCCGGGGAGATCTGGATCGCCCCGAGGAAGGGCACCTGCACCTGATCGAGGGTGACTCCGAGCGCATAGAGCGCGCTTCCCGCGAGCACTATTCCGGCCATCTTCGCCGGTGGGGAGAGTTCGAGACGATCATCGAGGAAACCGATCGCAGTGATGACCACCGCGCCGACGATCACACCGACAGGCTCCGAAGATGACGTGAACACTTCGCGGAATTGTTCGGCGCGTGAGGCAACCAGGAAGCCGGCGATGACGCCGATCAGCATGGCGATTCCGCCGACTTGGGGAACGGCTCGGTCGTGGAGCCTGCGCTCACCGTCGGGGTAGGCGAGGATCTCGTAGCGGTAACCGAGACGAATCACCAGTGGCAGCACTGCCGCGGTGACGATCGCAGCAATCGTTCCGATCGTGAGATAGCCGAGCACCGGGTTCCGTCGTCGCTGACTGGTCGTGATGTCTGTCGGAATCGTCGGTCGAGCGGGCGTGCCCGAACCACGGCAACGATCAGTAGATGGGGAACTTCCGGCAGAGTTCTGCCACTTCGTGGCGGATGCCGGTGATCGCATCGGCATCGTCTCGGCGTCTGAGCGCCTCGCCGAGCAGCCCGGCGATGAGCGGCATCTCCGATTCCGTCATCCCCTGGGTCGTGACCGACGGGGTTCCGATGCGCAGGCCGCTGGTGACGAAGGGAGATCTCGGATCGAACGGGAACTGGTTCTTGTTCAGTGTGATGCCGGCACGGTCCAACACTTCCTGGGCCACCTTACCGGTGAGATCAGTGTCGAACGGCCGCAGGTCGACGAGCATGAGGTGGTTGTCAGTCCCGTCGGTGCACAGACGGAAACCTTCGACCCGGAGGGCGTCGGCGAGAGCCTTCGCGTTCGCCACGATCTGTTGCGCGTAGCGGGCGAACTCAGGACGCTGCACCTCGCCGAACGCAACGGCTTTGCCGGCGATCACGTGCTCGAGTGGACCGCCCTGCGAGCCGGGGAACACGGCGCGGTCGATTGCGGGACCGAGCTCTTGCGTGGACAGGATGCACCCGCCACGCGGGCCTCGCAGGGTCTTGTGCGTCGTGAACGTGACGATGTCTGCGAAGGGAACCGGGTTCGGATGCACGCCACCGGCGATCAGCCCCGCGATGTGAGCGGCGTCGAACATCAACAAGGCTCCGACCTCGTCGGCGATGGCGCGGAACGCGGCAGGGTCGATGATCCTCGAATACGCCGTGGCTCCCGCAACGATGAGCTTTGGACACGACTGCAATGCGACGTGGCGAACGTGGTCCATGTCGATCCGTTCGGTCTTCTCATCGACGCCGTAGGACGTGAAGTCGTAGAACTGGCCGGAGAGGCTCACCGGAAGACCGTGCGTGATGTGGCCGCCCTGATCGAGGCGTAGGCCCATAGCCTTGTCCCCGGGTTTGAGCACGGCGAGATAGGCGGCGGTGTTCGCGTTCGCTCCCGAGTGCGGTTGCACGTTTGCGTGTTCCGCCCCGAAGATTGCCTTCACACGGTCGATGGCGATCTGCTCGACCTCGTCGACCACCGCGTTGCCGCCGTAGTAGCGCTTGCCGGGATACCCCTCCGAGTACTTGTTCGTCAGAACTGAGCCCACGGCGACCATGACCGCAGCAGACGTGAAGTTCTCGGATGCAATGAGTTGGAGACCGGTCTGTTGACGCTCGCGTTCGGCGTCGATCAGGTCGAACACGGGATCGCGGGGCTGGGCGAGGTCGGTTGCGGACACACCCCAAGGCTACCCGTGGTCGCCGAGCGGCCGGCGATGGGAGAAGAGGGGTTCCATCGGCCGCCGCTACTCTCGTTGCCGAGTGGACGGGCGATCGATCAAGCATCTGCCGGGCCTGGACGGTCTCCGCGGCCTGGCCGTCGCCACGGTCGTCGCCTACCACTTCGGCCTTCCGGGGGCGCGGGGCGGGTTCCTCGGCGTCGATGTGTTCTTCGTGGTCAGCGGGTTCCTGGTGACGAAGATCCTGGGCGACGAGCTGTCGGCTTCGGGCCGGATCGACGTTCGGAGTTTCTGGATCCGCCGGGTGCGTCGGCTCGTGCCTGCCCTGGTCGCACTGCTCGCGGGCATCGGCGCGGTGTACGGCTTTCGGATCCCCGAGAAGCTCGCCGCCGGCCGGCTCGACCTGGCCGCGTCCGCAGTCTTCATGAGCAATTGGCGGATGATCGCGTCGTCCACGTCCTACTTCGACCGTCTGGGTCGACCACCGCTCACCCGTCACCTCTGGTCTCTGGCCATCGAGGGGCAGTTCTACGCTGTTTGGCCGGTCGTCATCGTCACGATCGCTGCGGTGTCCGGGCGGGAGCGTCGGCGGATGGCGGTCATCACGGTGCTCCTCGGCGCCATATCCGCAGCCTGGTGCGCGCTTGCCTACCGTCGGGGGGTGGACCCATCGAGGGTGTACTTCGGTTCGGACACCCGGTTCGTCGCAGTGCTTCTCGGCGCAGGTTTGGCGCTGTGGATCAGGGCCGACACCGCCCCGCTCTCCCGAGGTCGCTTGCTTGCCTCGAGCGCCGTCGGGCTGGGGGCGCTCGCCGTTCTCGGCCTCACCACCGGCACCGTCTCAGATCAAGATGCCTTTCTCTATCGCGGCGGTTTCGCGTTGGTCGCCGTCCTCGCGGGAGCCGTGGTCTGGGCAGCGACCCGTTCGGGTTCGATCGCCGAGCGGACGCTGTCGTTCGGACCCTTCACGTGGCTGGGCGTGCGGTCGTACAGCCTGTACCTGTGGCACTGGCCGGTCGTGGCGATGACCCAGCCCGGGATCGACGTATCGGTGGGCATCAACCGCTGGGCGTTGGCCGGACTGCGACTCGCCGCTTCGTTGGCACTGACGGAAGTGTCGTACCGGTGCATCGAGCGGCCGTTCCGGCGGCGCGTACTCGGACGCTGGTGGGCGAGCCTCGCCGGTCGCCCGGGCGCCCAGCGCCGGTCGCCGCTGTGGTATTTCGGCACCGTCGCAACGGCGCTCGTCCTCAGCGCGGGCGCAGCGGGCGTGAGCCGGGCCGCGTTGAACGACGGGATCGCGGATTCGCTCTCCAACCCGGCCGACGAACTCGTCGTCGGTGACGGCGTGACCGCTGCACCGGTGACCGGTCCGCCGGTGACCGTTGGCGCCACCGCGTTGCCCACTGCGCCGGCGCCGGCGCCGGCCGTGGTCGTCTCGACCATCGCCGTCCCCACCACCTTTCCGGCGCCGCCGCCCGACCCGCGACAGCCGAACACGACCATGAACTCGGCCGAAGCGGTCGCATCGGCGATCGCCGAAGCCGTCGCCCCTCGCCCACCCGCAGTTCTCGCCATCGGCGACTCGATCATGAAGGGGGCCGCTCCCGCGCTCCGAACCCGGCTCGGGAACGGAAGCGTGATCGACGCCGCCGTGTCGCGTCCGTTCTTCGAAGGGGAGACGGTGTTCCGCGAGCAGACGGCGAAGCATCCGCAGTTCGGCGCGGTCGTGATCCACCTCGGCACCAACGGCGTGCCCACCCGCCAGCAGTTCGCCGCGCTCGTCGACGCCATCGGCCCGAAGATCCCGGTGCTGTTCATCACCATGCGCGAAACCCGGGAATGGGCACCACGGCTGAACGCGCTCCTACGTGAGGAGACCAAGCTGTATCCGAACATGCGCATCCTCGACTGGAACGAAGCCGCGGGCGACCGGGCGTACTTGTTCGGCAAGGACAAGCTCCACCTCTCGGGCACCGGCGGGCGGTACTACAGCGACCTCATCGTGTGGGCGCTCGCCCAGGCCGGCTACGCCGGCACGCCACTCGGCGCAACACCTTCGACGACCATCACGACGACGCCGTCTCACGCGCCCACGGCCACCACCGCAGCGCCAACAACGTCGACCACGCCTGACCGCCGGGCCACACCTCTCGACAGGGGCTGACGGACCTAGGAGGGCCTGACGATCGCCTCGATCTTGGCGACCCGGCCGGCGTGACGACCACCTTCGAACGAAGTCGTCACGAACGCGTCAAGCGCGTCCTTGGCCACCTGGACACCGAGGAACCGTTCGCCCATGCAGACCACGTTGGCATCGTTGTGCAGCCTTGAAAGACGGGCGCTGGTGACGTCGTGCACCGTCGCGGCGCGAGCGCCCGCGCGGGTCGCTGCGATAGCAATGCCGATACCGCTCCCGCACACGGCCAGCCCGAGATCGGCGCGCCCGTCGAGAACCGCGCGGGCAACGGCGGCGCCGTAGTCCGGGTAGTCGACCGACGCATCGCCGTGGGTGCCCAGATCCAGCACCTCGACACCACGCTCACGGAGATGGGCAACCAGGATGTCCTTGAGATGCACTCCTGCGTGGTCGGCGCCCGCAACCAGGCGGGGCGTGGTCGGCGGCTGGGTCATGCCCCGAGACTACGACCCGTCGCCGGCCCTGCGGTTTGACCGGGACAGCGATGCAGGCCGAGCTCGGTGACGAACGCGTCGAGGCGCTGGTCGTGAGGCTCCACCGGGAAGCTGCCGGCCGCAAGTACCTGCACCGCGAAGACCGCGCCGAGCGCAGAGGGCTGCCGGGCGGGGTTACGCCGGGCGGCTGCGAGCCAGCGGTCGTAGTACCCGGCTCCGCCTCCGAGCCGATCGCCGTTCTCGTCCAACGCAATCGCCGGCACGACAACGAGATCGATCTCCTCCGAGCCGACCTCATCGGGATGACGGGCCTGGGAGATACCGAACAAGCCGTCGACGAGCTCGTCGGCCCACCCGTTTCCGGCCTCGGACACGTTCTCGCAGGCGAGTCGATCGAAGGTCATGATCCCGCCGGCCCGGTCGACGATTCGCGGGATGGCCATCGCTTTGCCGTCGGCGCGTCCACGACGCAGGAGGGGCCAGACGTCGACCTCGTCGATCATCGGCACGAAGAGCGTGACCGTCGAGGCCGATACCCACTCGACACTCGATGCAATATGTGCACAGATGATCTCGGAAGACCGCGCTCGCTCGATCGGATCGAGAGCGCGGCGGGCGGCGCGAGCCGAGCGGCGAACGGCGCCCCGGACCGCTGCCCGTTCAGCACCGACGGTCACGATCCGGAGAGGCTCATGTCGCGGACTGCCAGAGTGAGGCCGGCCGAACCGCCCGGGAGCCATTCGAGATCGGAGCCGATGCCGACGATGTCCATGAGCATCCGCTGGAGGGTCGACGCGATCGTGAACTCGCGGATCGGCTCGGCCAGCGCGCCGTTGCGGACGATGAGTCCTTCGGCGCCGACGGAGAAATCGCCGCTCACCGGGTTGACACCCGAATGTATCCCGCTCACCGACTGCACGAGGACGCCGTCACCGATGCTCGCGAGGATCTCCTCGCGCGACATCGTGCCGGGACGAACGGTCAACGCTCGGCAGCCGACCCCAGGAGTCCCCTTGAACCCACCGCGCACGGCACTGCCGGTGGAGACAGCGCCGTTGCCGGCCCGACGGGCGGAGACGGAGTTGTGAACGAATCCCTGGAGCACACCATCGTTGATCAAAGGGATGCGCCGGGTGGCGAGCCCCTCGGCGTCGAACGGCGTCGCCCCGAATGCGTCCGGGTTGGTCGGATCGTCGACGAGGGTGAAACCGGCGACCGCGACCTGTTGTCCAACGCGGTCGGCGAACAACGATCGACCCTTCAGCACGGATTCACCGTTGAGCGTGCCACCGAGGATGCCCAGGAGCGACGAGGTGACGTACGGGTCGAACACCACCGTGGTGCGCTGCGAAGGCGGTTTGGTCGAGCCGAGCAGACGCGTGGCCCGGTCGACGGCCATCGCGGCGGCCTTGCCGACGTCGAGACCGCCCGGAGCACGGCCGACCGAGTAGCCGAACCCGGTCTGGGTGTCGTCTTCGTCCCCTGCGATCGCGTAGGCCACGACCGAGCACCCGGTCCGGCGGAACGATGCGTCGATGCCCGCGGTCGACGCGAGCGCAACCTCGAGCAGACCGTCGCCGTAACTCGCGCTGCGCAGTGAACGGATGCGCGGATCACCGGCCCGGACCAGGCGTTCGAGTTCCATGGCCATCTCGACCTTCGCGTCCGTCGGGAACGAGGCAAGCGACTCGTCCCAGATGTCGAGGACGGCCGCCGCCACCCCGTCGGGCGGGGTGAGCCCGAGAAACGCATCCGGCGTTCCGAACGACGCGTTGTCCCTAGCCTCCGTGAGCGTGGCGCGGAGCCCGGCCTCGTCGAGTGATCCGGTGTAGGCGAAGCCCTGACGACTGCCATCCGGACCCGGCAGCACGACCCGGATGCCCACACCACTCGTCTCAGCGCTCGAGAGCGTCTCGATCGCGCCCTGGTAGATCTCGACGTCGGTGTCGCGCGAGTGCGCGGCGTACGCCTCGACCTGTTCGCCCCCTTCCGCCCACCCCACAACCCGCCGAACCAGATCCCCAAGATCAGACATCAGAATCCCTCCCTGCGAAGTCCGACCGCACAGGAAGAGTTGTCGCGGCGCGGACAACACCGGGAGCGGAAGGGGTGGCACCGGGAAGGGGCCCGCCGAGGAACGGAGACCCGGTGCGACGGAGGAGCACAACGGGCGAGTACCGCAAGGTGGGAAGCATCCCGGTGACAGGACCCCGGGAGCGGTCAACGGAGGAAACGGCACGGTCGACAACATCGGACAGCGCAACCCTCATGCGACTCATGCTGCGGTGCCGCCCACGGTGATGCCCTGCACGCGCAGGGTGGGGTTGCCATCGGAAACCGGAACGCCCTGACCGTCCTTCCCACAGGTACCGACTCCCGTGGCGAAGTCGTTCCCGACGGCGTCGATGGCCTGGAGGACCTGTGGTCCGTTGCCGATGAGGTTGGCGTCGCGGAGCGGTTCGGTGATGCGACCATCCTCGATCAGATACGCCTCGACCATGCCGAAGACGAAGTCGCCGGTCGCGGTGTTCACCTGACCTCCGCCGAGCTTGGCGCAGTAGATCCCGGATTCGGTCCCCGCGACGATTCCGGACGGGTCCTCTCGGCCCGCGAGCAGGTACGTGTTGGTCATCCGGACGATCGGCAGATGCTGATAGCTCTGACGGCGGCCGTTGCCGGACGGCGCATGGCCTTCCTTCTTGGCGTGGCGGAGATCCCACATGTAGTCGGTCAGCACCCCGTCGTCGATGAGCACGTTGCGCTTCGTCGGATTGCCCTCGTCGTCGATGGCGCTCGTTCCCCATTCCCGGGCGTAGGAGCCGTCGTCGACGATCGTGACGCCCCTGGCCGCGACCTGCTGCCCGACGCGGTTGCGGAACACGCTCGTGTCCTTCAGCACCAGGTCGGCTTCGAGGCCGTGCCCGCACGCCTCGTGGAACATGGTGCCGCCTGCGCCTTTTTCGAGGACAACGGTGACCTTCCCTGACGGGGCGGGGCGGGCCGAGAGCTTCGTCAGCGCACGACCCGCTGCTTTTCGGCCGATCTCCTCGACGTCGTAGTCGTCGAAGATCTCCCAGCCGATCGTCTTCGCGGCGACGTCGTACCCGGTCTGCATCCCGGTGTCGCCGAGAGCTACCGCCTGCACCATGAGACGCGTCCGAACCGTCTCGTCCCCCGCCAGCATGCCGTCGGAGTTCGCGACGAGGATCCGTCGTCGGGCATCCCCATACCCGACGGTCACCTGTCGGATGGCCGACCCCGCGGCCCGGGCGGCCGCGTCGGCTCGCTTGAGGAGTTCGACCTTTTGCGACTTCGGTACCCCGACGGGATCAACCGCCACAAGGTGGGGACGCGGCCGGGAACGATCGGACAGCGCAACCGAACGCGCCCCGCCGGAGCTGCTCCGGGCGGCCGCACCTGCCGCCTCGGCGGCCGCGAGGAGACCCTTCTCGGAAAGATCGGCGGTGTGGGCGAAACCGGTGGTGTCGCCGCGGATCACGCGGATCCCGGCGCCACGTTCGGCGCCGCTCGTCAACTCCTCGATCCGGCCGTCGTCAAGGAGCGCGGAGCTGTTCACCCGGTCCTCGACGAAGATCTCTGCGAAATCGCCGCCGGTGCGCAACGCCGCAGCCAGGACGGATTCGAGGGTCGGCTGTCCCACGAGGGCAAGCAGCGGCGAGGTCTGGACGGTCATCGAACACTCCAAGGGAACGTGTGGCTCGCAGAAGTCTTGCGGCCATCTTCGAATGTAGGGCGGATGCGATCGGGTGTGGTCCCTCTCCCCCCGGACGGGGTTGCAGACGATCGTCACCGCCCGGCGCGGGCCACTCCCCTACGCTGGCACGCGTTCATGACGGATCACCTCGTCTCCCCGGCTGAGCCGGAACCGCCGAAACCGTCTGCTCCGCAGGAGGCGTCGGCCGAAGTCGACGAGGAGTTCGTCGAGCGTTGGTTCCGGGAGGACGCGCCGACGGACGAGCCCTCACGGCCGAAACTCCGGCTGATCCACGAGGCCGCGATCATCGGGTTGCTCTACGGGGCCTACTGGTTCGTTCGGAACAGCCAGGGGGCGAACCTCGATGCGAAAGCGCAGGCGTTCACGAATGCCAAGCGGGTCATGAAGGCCGAGCGCTGGATGGGCCTCTACCACGAGGAATCCATCCAGGACTTCTTCCTACGCTCTCGCCCACTGGTGCGGTTCCTCAACGGCTACTACGGGATCGCCCACTTCCTCATCACGATTGCCGCCATGGTGTGGTGTTACCGGAGGCTCCCATGGAGGTACCGGTCGATCCGCAACGGGCTGGCGCTGATGACGTGGTTCGCTCTCCTCGGCTTCAAGTTCTTCCCGCTCATGCCTCCGCGCCTTCTCCCGGAGCGCTATGGCTACGTGGACACACTCGAGGTCATCGGCGGACCATGGCACTTCAAGTCGGGCCCCGTGGCGCAGGTGTCGAATCAGTTCGCGGCGATGCCCAGCCTGCACTTCGGCTGGGCCGCTTGGTGTGCGGTGGCGTTCTGGCCGTGGGCGACGACCTGGCCCCGAAAGCTCCTGCTGCTCGCGTATCCGCTTTTCACGCTGATCGCCATCGTCGCAACGGCGAACCACTTCATCCTCGATGCGCTCGGGGGGTTCGCGGTCTTCACGATCGGCATGCGTCTGGGCACGTGGCTCGATCGGATCAACTGGTCGCGGGTCAGGGCGAAGTTCGGTCGGTCGACACCGGCTCGCTGAGCACTCGGTCCTCGTGCGACTACCGCACCGCGCCACTCAGAAGATCGAATAGCCGCCGTCGACCAGGTGCACTTCGCCCGTGTGCCAACGGGTGGAAGGTGACGCGAGGTAAACCGCCAACGGACCGAAGTCCGCGGGTGTCCCCCACCGCCGGAAGGGCATGCGCGGCATCACGGCGTCGCGGAAGCGGTCATACGCGAAGGTGCGTTCGGTCATCGGGGTCTCGACCCACCCCGGGAGAATCGCGTTCGAAGAGATCCCGTGTCGGGCGAACTCGATGGCGCACGCCCGCATCATCGAGATGACCCCGCCCTTCGTCGCGGCGTAGTGCTGGCCACGCGCCTGACCTTGAATCGCCGCAAGCGATGCGGTCACGACCAGCGCGCCACCGCCACCTCTTCCGACCATGTGACGGGCCGCCGCCCGGAGTGTGTAGAAGACGCCGTCGAGATTCACGCGCAGCACCCGATGCCATTCGTCTGCGGTCATCTCGATGAACGAGGGAGCCGATCCACCGACGCCCGAGTTGGCGAAACAGGTATCGACGCGACCGAACGTCTCGAGGGTCGACGCGAAGGCTGCTTCCACTTCGGCTTCCTCGCCGACGTCGCATATCCAGGCCTCGGCGCGGCCGCCGAGCGAACGAAGGCGCTCGACGGCGGCGGCGTTCTTGGTCGCGTTCGTCCCCCAGATCGCCACGCCGGCGCCCGCATTGACGAGGGCCTCCCCCATGCCGAGGCCGATGCCGGAGTTGCCGCCGGTGATGAGCGCGACCTGTCCGGTGAGGTCGAACGGGTTGGCGGGGTCGGCGGGGGAGGGGGTGTCGGTCACGGCGACGACGGTACGGCGCTTCCCGGGGAACGGCCAACCGCGGGCGCGTTCTCGAGGGTCATCGTGACCCGGATGACCGACGGGTCACCGACGACGCGCTTGAACACCGCGTTGTACGGACTGTTGCGGAACACCGACTGCATGGCGATGTTCTCGGCGAGCGTCTCGGCGACGAAGCGGGAGATCGAACGGCTCCGAGCGAGGTCGGCGAGACGGCCGAGCAGGTCGGAGGCAATGCCGTTCCCCTGGAACTCGTCGGCGACCACGAAGGCCACCTCGGCGGCTCGTTCTTCCGTTGCGTCGTCGGTGACCAGGTCGTAGCGGCCGACAGCGATGATCTTTTCGTCGTGCTCGGCCACGAGGGCCTCCCGCTCGTTGTGGTCGACGTTCGTGAAGAAGCTCAGCATGGCGGGCGGCAGGTGAGCCTGCGACGAGAAGAACCGCAGACGGTGCGTCCGCTCCGAGCAGCGCTCGTGAAAATCGTTGAGCGCCGACGCATCGTCGGGTCTGATGGGACGCACGGTGTAGTTCGAACGCCGTCGGGAAGGGTCGGCCACGCGATCCATGAACGCAGCCTGCCGCAAGAAGTCACGGCTGGATAGTGCCGATGGTCCCGGCCACCGGCCCTGTTCGGCTGGTCCCGGCGCGGCCATAGTGGAGTCGATGACGAACACAACGTCGCCGAGCCCGCTCCTCGTGGTCACCAATCACGTGCATGACCGCCACGACACCGGCGACCATCCGGAGAGTTCGCCACGCCTGAATGCCGCTCTGCACGGGTTGGGGCTCGCCGGACTGGGCGAGGCGTTCCACGACGTGGCATCGCGGGCGGCGACGTTCGAGGAGCTTGCCGCCGTGCATGATCCTGCGTACATCAACCGGCTGGAGGCGTTGTGCGCCCGAGGCGGTGGCCCGTTGGATCAAGACACGCCCGTGGTCGAAGGGTCGTGGCACACTGCGCTCCACTCGGCCGGAGCCGGGTTGCTCGCGGTCGAGTCACTGGCACAAGGGGCGGCGACGGCCGGCCTCGTGGTGACCCGTCCGCCCGGTCACCACGCCGGCCCGAAGACCGGCATGGGCTTCTGTCTGTTCAACAACGTGGCCATCACCGCCCGGCAGCTCACCTCCAAGGGTGAGCGAGTGATGATCATCGACTGGGACGTGCACCACGGCAACGGCACGCAGGACGTGTTCTGGGATGACGACCGCGTGCTCTTCGTCTCACTTCATCAGTACCCATACTATCCCGGCACCGGTGCCGTGCACGAGACCGGCGGGCCGAACGCGTCGGGGAACACGATCAATGTGCCGCTCCCCCCGGGAACCACCGGCGACGTGTTCCTCTCGGCGTTCGACACGCTGATCGCTCCGGCGGCGGCCGAGTTCTCGCCCACCTGGGTGCTCGTCTCGGCGGGCTTCGATGCGCACCGTGACGATCCTCTCGCCGACCTGTCCCTCACCGCCGGTGACTTCGCCGACCTCGCCAAGCGAACGGAGGGCCTCGTGTCGCAACCAGGTCGGCTCGTGCTGTTCCTCGAAGGCGGTTACGACCTTCGGGCCCTCTCGATGAGCGTCGGAGCCTGCGCCGCGGCGCTCTGCGACACCAGCTACCGGCCGGAGCCGGCATCGAACGGCGGCATGGGAGCTTCCGGTGTTCGGGCGGCGATCGAGGCCCACCGTCTCGCCCGCTGGTGAGGGGTCAGCGGTACTCGCTGACCTTGAAGTACTGCGGGCCTTGCTGGTGCCCGGCGAGTCGACTCACACCTGCGGGTTGATCTCGGACGCCGCCAGGGCACCCGGAACGAGTCCCGGAAGCCAGGTGTCGAGGTCGCGTTGTTGTGCGGGGTTCTCCGGTTCCTTCACGGTGAGACCGTCGGCGAAGTAGATGACCGTCATGACCTCGCGGAGGGTGCCGGAGGTGTTGGCACACGCGTTGTGAACGGTCCACCCGCCGTGGAAGGTGGCGTCGCCGGCGGCCATCGGGACCGGGGTGGAAACGGGATGGCCCAGTTCGGCGACCAGAGCGGCGAAGTGGGCGTCGGAATCGTCGGAAATGACGGCTTCGCTGAGCGAGCCGGCGTTGTTCGTCCCCGAGCAGAACGACATTGCTCCCATGTCGGGGGTGATGTCGATGAGCGGCATCCACATGGTGACGCAGCGCGTGCCGTCGATCGGCCAGTACACCGAGTCCTGATGCCACGGGGTGTGCCCTCCGCCCGCTTCTTTGAACAAGGCCTGATCGTGATAGATCCGCACCCGTTCGACGCCCAACAGGGTTGCTGCGACGCCGGCGAAGCGCCTGGCGAGGGTGAAGCGAGCGACGCCAGGATCGTGGCGCCAGAGGTTCATCACCTGGATGAACGCCCTGCCGTAAGTGTCGCGCTCGGCCATGGGGCGACGCTCGTTGTTGTAACGCATGGCCGCGGCAGCGATCACCGGTCGAAACGCTGCGGCTTCCTGGGCGGACGCCACGCCGCGGAGTAACACGTGGCCGTCGCGACGGAAGGCGGCGATGGCATCGGCGGGAACGACATAGTCATCGGAGCAATCGGGTAGCTGGAGAACACTCACGGCGCACCTCGGTGATGGGTTGGAAACGAAAGAAGGGCCGGCCCACCTGCAGAGCAGATGTGCCGGCCCTTCTCGGTTCGAGAGCTACAGACCGATCTTGGGGTCGATGAACTCGTTGGTGTACTGGTCCTTGATGTTGAAGCCGGCCGGGATGCCCTTGAAGCCACCCGACTTCACCATCAAGTCGAGGTGTTTCTGCAGGCGGGCAAAGTCGAAGTTACCGAGAGTCTTGTCCGGTCCGTTGCTGACGAGGCCGAGCTCCTTCTGGGTCTTCACCGAGAAGTCGGCGAGGGGCTTCGTGTACTTCCAGAAGTCCTTGTACTGGGCGACGGCGTCGATGATGATCGCGTTCGCCCGGTCAGGCGACTTTATGAAGTCGACCTGGGCTTGCTGCACCATCGGAACGAACTTCTTCAGGCACGGGCGGAGCTTGGCGAGGTCGCCGGGGCGCACGCCGAGGGTCTGGGAGTAGTCCTGGTAGCCGGCGTCGAAAAATAGCTGGAAGGCGACAGGCTTGCCCCATTCCTTGAACTCGTTCTGGTACGAATAGGGCTCGGCCGAAGCGAAGCCCTGCTGAGCGATCTTGCCCTTGGCGGCGATGAAGCGTGCGGGACCACCGTCGTAGCTCGGATCGAGCAGCTTGTCCTCGACGCGGCCGTCGGCCACGAAGAACAGCATCGTGTCCTTGCTGAACAGGTTGAAGGTCACACCGAGCTTGGCGAGATCGTCGATGGTCTTGGCCGTCGGATAGGTCGCCGGATCCCACATGATGATCTGGGGGTTCTTCTCCAGCGGTGCCACGACCGAGATCAGCGGAGTCTTCGACCAGTTGTTCGCCTCACTGTTGTAGCTGTAGCCCATGGTGATCGACGCGTCGGTCGCCATCGTCGCCGAAGGACCCTGGAAACCGGTAGCCGGGCCGCCGGTGCGGACCTCGAGCTGGATGCCGGTCTTGGCACCCTTGGAGTTGATCATGCTTCCGGAGACAATCTTCTTGCCGGTGTCGACCTTGTAGTCGGAACCGAGCAACTGGTACAGGGCCCCGTGCTCGGACTCGGGGAACCAGTCGGTCTGGATCACGATCTTGTCCGGGCAGATGCCCTTCAAGGAGGCGGAGACCGCCTTCTTCGTGGTCTTCTTCGCGGCCGCGGTTGCCGCGAGAGGCGACAGCGCAACGGCAGCGGCGACGGCGGTGCCGATGAGGACGGTGGTTCTGGTGCGCATGCTCACTCCTGTGTGGGGTTCGAAGATACCGAGGGTGCATCGTGTCCGGCACGTCAGAACATCCCGGCACTCGTTGTGTGACCAACGACATTGATGTTATCAATGTCGGACGCCATCTTGCCGAGTCAGGCTCCCCGAATCAACCCGGTCCGAGGCGTCAACGAAGTTGCAATGCAATCGAAACACTCGCTCGACACACTGGTGCCCTACCGTCACACTTGATGCTGACCGGTATGGCTCCGACCGAACCGCCACCAGGGAGTGACCATGGGACTCAGCGCACCGCCGGCATCGTCCGCGACCACCACGCCGACGCTGTCGTTCCGGAACATATCGATGCAGTTCCCCGATGGAACCCGGGCGATCTCCGACGTCTCGTTCGATGTGTCCAAAGGAGAGTTCGTCACGGTCGTGGGACCGTCCGGCTGCGGGAAGTCGACGCTGCTGAAGATCGCCTCGGGCCTGCTCAAGGAGACCGGTGGCGAGTGCCTGCTCGACCGATCGAACATCGGCTACGTGTTCCAAGATGCCACCCTGCTGCCGTGGCGCACGGTCCGGGGGAATGTCGAACTCCTGATGGAGCTGCACGGCGTCGGGAAGGCGGAACGCACCGCTGAGGCACAGCGGGCCATCGAGCTGGTCGGTCTGAAGGGATTCGAGCACCACCGCCCCAAGTCGCTTTCCGGCGGCATGAAGATGCGCACGTCGCTCGCACGTACGCTCACCCTGAAGCCGCCGCTGCTGATGTTCGACGAGCCGTTCGGGGCGGTCGACGAGATCACCCGCGAATACCTGAACGAGGAGACGCTGAAGCTGTTCACGCAAGAACGCTTCGCCGGCCTGTTCATTACGCACTCGATCAGCGAGGCGGTGTTCCTTTCCACCCGGGTGCTCGTGATGAGCGCCCGCCCAGGCCGAATCGTCGCCTCCTACGACGTGCCGTTCGCCTATCCCCGTGAACCCGAGCTTCGTTTCGACCCCGCATTCGCCGCGCTGTCCGGCGAGATCAGTCATGCACTCCGAGGAGCCCACGTATGAGCACCACCATCAGCCAGGATTCCGCCACGCACGCAGTCGCCGGGCAGCCTTCCTCGGGCGACCCAGTCCTACCCGACGACGCACCTCCGGTGGGGATCAAGCGGCGAGAGGGCGTTGTCGCCATCGTCCTGCCGCCGATCATCCTCGGGGCGATCATCGTCGGTTTCTGGTACTTCATCAGTTACGTGATCCTCGACAAGGACCGGCGTTTCCTCCTCGAACCTCCGCATCGCGTCTGGCAGCAGGGGTTCATGAACGGCGATGCCCGGTCGGAGATGTTCAGCGGCATGTGGTCGAGCGGCAAGGTTGCGTTCTGGGGTCTCACCATCGCCATCGTCCTCGGCATGTCGCTCGCCGTGTTCATGAGCCAGTCCAAGCTGCTCGAGCGAGCAGTCTTCCCGTACTCGGTGGTGCTGCAGTCCATGCCGATTCTCGCCATCGTCCCGCTCATCGGCTTCTGGTTCGGTTACGGGTTCAACTCGCGAGTGTTTGTGACCGTGCTGATCTCGCTGTTCCCGATCGTCGTCAACACGTTGTTCGGCCTCACGTCCGCCGATCAGGGGATGCATGACCTGCTCACCCTGCACAGCGCCGGTCGTCTCACCCGCCTGCGCAAGATCCAGTTCCCGGCCGCCCTTCCAGCGATCTTCGCCGGGTTGCGCATCTCCGCCGGCCTTTCAGTGATCGGCGCCATCGTCGGCGACTTCTTCTTCGGTCAGGGCGATGTCGGAATCGGCCAGCTGCTCAAGCGCTATGCCGCCAAGCTCGAAGGCGAGAACCTCCTGACGGCGGTGTTCCTCTCCGCCGGTATGGGTGTCGCGGTGTTCATGCTCTTCGGCTGGCTGAACAACAGAATGGTCGGCAAGTGGGCGACCGTTTCTCGGCGCTGAAAGGCATCACACTTTCGCTTCGGCGCTGACCGCGTTCTGCCTGACGTCGGGGGCATCAGCAGATGCGCGGTTCCTGCGCCGCGAGGCTGTGTCCGATCGGGGCAAAACCGACCCAGCGCGCGTCGATCGGCTCCGATGCGCGTTGGTAGCGCGTGTCAGCGGAGATCCGCAGTCGATCGCTTCGGTTGTCGAGACTCGCACGCATGGTGCCGAGCCCGAAAACGATCACGTCGCCGGCGCTGTAGTCGTTCCAGAGCCAGCGGCCGCTCAGCATCGTCTGACGCACATTCGGATCGGTGGTCGGGAAAGAGCCGCCGCTCCCAAGACTGGCCGTGGGTTCCTCGTCGAGGTTCTCGCAGTAGGTGTCGACGTCGAACGATCGATACGCACGCAGAGCGTCGTGATCATGATGCGAACCTTCGAGCACGCAGAGACCGCCGACCACCTCAGGGATGTCGCACATCGCCGTCCACATCGTCACCACGCGGGGTGTGCCGCGGCCCATGAAGACCACGTCGCAGTGCGGCGCCGTCCCCTGTCCGGCGCTGACGGCGCGCGACCATGTGAAGTCGTAGTGGCGTGTCGGTTCGCCGAGAAGCGCGTCGAAGAAGTCGAGAGTCGAACGTCCGTAGAGAAGCTCGTGAAGCGCGGGATTCGCGTCGGTGAGGCCGTCGAGCCAGGTCGACGCGACGTCGGGTCGGGCGACCAGGTCTTCTGGCAAGTGTGCGGGATCAAGGAGGCCGGCCGCGGCGAGCCGACGAACCATAGGCGCACGCGCTGCGGCCACGGAACCGGCGTCGTGGAAGCCAGGAAGGAACAGGTAGCCATCGGTGACGAGCCGATCGCCGAGCACATCGGCCGGATCTGTACGTGTCGACACGCGGAGGCCACCCGACCGGTCGTCGCCCTGTTCGACGACGACACCCTGGATGCTCGGCCCGACCACGGCGGTCGACATCACGCCACCCGCGCCGGAAGGCGCTTGATCGCGTTGAGGCCCATCAGCACCGCCCGCTCGGGCTCACCGGTGATGTGGAGCCCCGGCACTCTGCGGCGGATTTCGTCGAACATGATGACGATCTCGCGGCGAGCCAGGTTCGCTCCTAGGCAAAAATGCGGGCCACCACCGCCGTAGCCGACCTGCTGCGGGGTGGTTGGACGGCACACATCGAACCGGTTCGGATCGACGAACACGTCGGCGTCACGGTTCGCCGACGGGTACCAGAGGGCAACCTTCTCCCCGGCGGCGATCTTCACACCCTGGATCACCACGTCCTGGGTCAGCACGCGGCACATGTTCGAGATCGGTGTCTCGAAGCGCACAATCTCCTCGGCGGCGGTCCAGGCGAACGAGTCGTAGTCGTCGAAGAGGATCTTGCGCTGCTCCGGGTGAAGGGTCAGCAGGCGCATCCCATGGCTGATGGCGTTGCGGGTGGTCTCGTTTCCGGCCGACACGAGAAGGATGAAGAAGTTGACGAACTCCTTGGTCGTGAGCCGCTCCCCGTCGACCTCGGCGTGCATGAGCACCGAGGTGAGGTCGTCGGTCGGGCCGGCCAATCGTGACTCGCCGAGCCGTCGCGCGTAGTCGGCGAGAGCCATGAGACCGTTCAGCGAGCCATCCATTCCGATCTCGGGGTCGTCACCGCCGACGACCAAGTTCGTCCAGTCATAGATGAGCTGCTGGTCCTCGTCGGGTACGCCCATCATCGTGCCGATGGCCTGGAGAGGAAGTCGAGCGGCCACCTCCGCGACGAAGTCGAACTCGCTTCCGTCGCCGTAGCGGTCGAGCACGTCGTCGATGATCTCTTGTGCTTTGGACCGGAGGCCGTTGTCGAGCTTGGCGACCTGCTTCGGGGTGAAACCCGACGAGACGAGACGACGAAGTCGTGCGTGCTCGGGATCGTCGAGGTTGATCATCGTTGGGAAGAACTCGCCGAGCTCCTCAGGGGTCTCCTCGATATCGATGGTGATCGACGAGCAATAGGAGGCCGGGTTGCGACTCGCTATCCACACGTCCACATACCTGGTGAGCGCCCAGAACTCGGTACAGGGGCGAGAGAACTCCGACGTCCGCGCTGGATAGTGGCGCACGGGATCGTTGGCCCGAAGGTCGGCAAAGACGGCGTGACGGAAGTTGGGGTCGGCGCGCCAGAACGCGGAGTCCGCAAGGTGAACCGCGTCAAGGTTTCCGTCGAACTCCGTGGTCGCGCCGACGGTCACGAGACGGCGAGGGTTTCGAAACCGGCGATGCTCTTGTCGTCGGCCGGGTTGAGGAACACGCGCTTCTCACCGTCATGACGATCGGAGCGGGCCAGCATCTCCGAATCGGCGAGCACGTCGATCGGGTGATAACGCGGGTGGTGGTGCTCGAGATAGGGATCGTTCGTGCGGGCGTTGTAGGCGACGAGCAGCAGGTGGCGGTCCGAGTCGGACCGGTTCGGCGCCGAAGTGTGCAGCGTGTTCGAGTGGAAGAACATCACGTCGCCGGGTTCGGCTTCGAAGGCCACCCGCTCGAGGTGTTGTTCGGCGGCCGCCACGCGCGACGGATCAGCGCCCGTCTGCTTGCCGACGAAACCGTGATCGATCCGACCCATCAGATGCGAACCGGCGAGCACGTTGAGGCAGCCGTTCGCCTCGTTGTTCGGGGTGAGGGGGATAGCCACCGTGAGCATGTCGGGACGGAGACAGCCGTTCGAGTACCAATACCCGTAGTCCTGGTGCCAGACCCAGGTGCCACCCGATCCTGGTCGCTTCATGGTGATCTTCGAGTGGTAGTGGTACACCTCCCCGCCGAGGAGGATCTCGGCGGCGCGGACCAGTCTCTCGCCCCGAGCGACAGCCCCGAAGCAGTCCTCTCCCGGCTCGTTCCAGAGCGCGATCTCGGTGGCGCCCCCCTGCCCGTCGTCCACTCCGTATGCGCGCTTGTGAATCGCTTCATCGACGGTGAAGGCGTGGAGCAGTGCCGCCATCTCGGCCGTCGTGAAGAACCCCCGCTTGACAACGAATCCGTCCCGCTCGAACGCCGCCTGATCAGCCGAGGAAATCGTGCTCACGCAGCGAACGGTAGTCGGAGATATTGATCAGTTCAATGGAAGGAAGAACCCTGGACCCTCCCGCGGCGAGGTGGCAGTATTGGTCACATGAATATCGCGGCAGCGACCACGACCGTGCGCGACTACTCGCTGGTGGGGCCCGAACGCGATCGAGCCATCGACCGCGGCCTGGCCGACGCGCAGTGGTACACCACCGCTGTCCCGCGTGACGAGATGCGTGCCTTCATGGTCCGCCGCGATGGACCCGCAGTGCGCGACACCCTCCTGTGGTTCGCCCTGCTCGCGGGGTCGGGGTACCTCGCCCACTCCACGTTCGGGTCATGGTGGATGATCCCGGCGTTCTTCGTCTACGGAACGCTCTACGGTTCGGTGAGCGACTCGCGATGGCACGAGTGTGGCCACCGCACGGCGTTCAAGTCGGCATGGATGAACGACGCCGTGTACTACCTCGCCTCGTTCATGGTCTGGCGCGAGGCAGTGTCCTGGCGGTGGAGCCACGTTCGCCACCACAGCGACACCATCATCGTCGGCCGCGACCCGGAGATCGCCAACCCGCGGCCGATGAGGCTCCGGGGTCCGCTGAAGGAGTGCCTCGGGCTCTCGTCCAATCCCGGAGAGACGCGCAAGTTACTGTCAAACGTCATCGGCCGATTCACCGCGGCCGAACTCGAGTACGTCCCGGAGTCAGAACGGCCGAAAGCGATCCTGACAGCGCGTGTGTACGTGTTCATCTGGGCACTTACCGTCGCCGTCACCATTGCGACCAGGAGCGTGGAACCCCTGCTCTTCGTGATCGGCCCGAGCTTCTACGGGAAATGGCTCATGGTGGCCTACGGGGTCACGCAGCACGCCGGCCTCGCCGAGGACACGCTCGATCACCGGCTGAACAGCCGCACCGTGAAGATGAACCGTCTCCACCGGTATCTCTACTGGAACATGAACTACCACATCGAACACCACATGTTCCCAACCGTGCCGTTCCACGCTCTGCCGGCCCTCCATGAAGCGGTGAAGGCCGACTTCCCGCCCGTGTACCCGGGCTTTCGGGCGACGTACGGCGAGATCCTCCGCGCTGCTCGCGGTCAGGCAAAGGACCCAACGTTCTTCATCGATCGCACGGCGCTGCTTCCTTCCCCGAAGTCGTCGGACGCCATGGTCAGCGAGGCGCCTCACGATGCTGCGGCGCCGCTTCCGGAAGTACGCGACGGCTGGGTCGAGGTCGGCCCCGCATCGGCATTGGCGATCAACGACGTGCTTGGGTTCGACTGCGATGATCGGACGTTCGCGATTTATCGCGTGGCCGACGGAACCGTCCATGCCACCGATGGCCTCTGCACCCACGGAGCGTTCCGTCTCTGCGAGGGCCACGTTGCCGACGGGGTGATCGAGTGCCCGAAGCACAACGGACGCTTCGACATAGCGACCGGCAAGGCCATCAGCCGACCGGTCAAGGTTGACCTCGCAGTCCACGAGGCGAGAGAGCACGACGGTCGGATCGAACTGCGTATCCGCCCGTCGCAGCAGAACTGACGGGCGCTCAGTCGACGGCGCCAAGCGCGCTGCCGGGAAGGTTCGGCTTGAGGCGGCGCCGGCTGCGAGAGCGGAGCAGCGGCTTGGGGGCATGGCTGGCCGGACCACGGTCTTGCAGCGATTCGACCTTGGTCTCCACGAGCAGCACACGCGCTTTGCGCTTCGACACGCTCCGAAGCCGGTGTGGGAGTCGTGACGGGTAGGAGAAGAAATCGCCTGCACCGAGTGTCGAGACCGAACCATCAAGGTCGACCTCGATGGTTCCCTCGATCACGTACAGGGCTTCGAAACCCTCATGTTCCCAGTAGTCGAGGAACTCAGCCGGCAACCCTTCGAACTGCAAGACGTGGAACGGTGCTGTTCCGGCGAGCATGAGATGGCACACCGATTCCGCAGCAGTGCCCGTGACTTCAACCACGGTCTCCTCCCCCGCCCGGGTAAGGGTCGGTTCCGTGGTCGTCCCGATCGGGCCGCCGAAGAAGGCCTGTGGCGTGGTGCCGAGGGAGTGAGCGATCCGGTAGAGCGACATCATCGAGGGCCTCGCCCGACCGTTCTCGACCTGCGAGAGGAACGGCTGCGACAGATCGACCTCCGCGGCGAGTTCCACGAGCGTGAGGTCACGGGCCAATCGCCTCTCGCGAATGGCCTTTCCCAGGGTTTCCCATTCGATCGAATCGAGCGCCACGTCGGACATACCTTCATTGTCCACCACCGGAGGTCCACCCGCAGGGCTTGCGATCCACTCGACCGAGAAAATCTCTCCGCGTTCCCGATCGCCGCTCTCGTGCTCGGCTGAACGCCGGCGGCACATCGGCGGCCAGCGCGCCCGTGACCGATTTGTTGCATTCAGCACTAACTTCGATCATGTCGTGTCTTCCGCCCCAACCACACTCGCCGAGATCGCCGCACGCGTCGATCTCCGTATCAGGGAACTCCTCGATAGCGAACTGATCCGGTGGTCCGCGGTCGACGCCGACCTCGCCGCACCGCTTTCGTCCCTGCGCGACCTGGTGCTCGCCGGAGGCAAGCGCCTTCGTCCCGCGTTCTGCCACTGGGCATTCGTCGGCGCCGGCGGAGATCCGTTCGACCACAACGTCGTCGACGCCGGGGCTGGGCTGGAGTTGCTGCACACCTTCGCGTTGGTGCACGACGACGTGATGGACGCATCGCTGCGTCGTCGCGGTATGGATGCTGTCCACGTCCAGTTCATCGACGCCCACCAGAGAAACGGCTGGCGGGCCGAGGACCGCCGCTTCGGCGAAGGAGTGGCGATCCTGGTCGGCGACCTCGCCTTCGTGTACGCCGATCTCCTCATGAACGATCTCCCGCGCGCTGCACAGGCGATCTTTACGGAGCTTCGGATCGAGGTGAACATCGGCCAGTACCTCGACCTGCTCGGCACCGTCCGGGGAGGGCCGAGCGTGGAGTCGGCGAAGCGGATCTGCACCTACAAGTCGGGCAAGTACACGATCGAGCGGCCCCTCCACCTCGGTGCCGCGCTCGCCGGACAGCACGAACGCTTCGACGCGGCGCTCTCCGCGTACGGCCTACCGCTCGGCGAGGCTTTCCAACTGAAGGACGACCTCCTCGGTGCCCTCGGCGACGAGAGCGTGACCGGTAAACCCGTCGGTGATGACTTGCGGGAAGGAAAGCCCACCGCCTTGGTCGCCCGTGCGCTCTCCGCCGCCACCCTTGCGCAGCGGAACTTGCTCGACCGCATCGGCCACACCGACCTTCGACCCGACGAGATCACGGCAATACAGGAGGTCCTCGTCGACACCGGCGCGGCCGCCGTGGTAGAGGCCCAGATCAGCGAGCTGCGCGACGAGGCGATCACGGCGATCCGGGCGAGTGGGTTGACCCCGCTCGCCGTGGAGTCCCTTGTCACGCTTGCGTATTACGTCACCGACCGCGATCGCTGAGCGGGCAACCGCGAAGGCGACCGCGGGGTCGACCACGCGTCCGCGAGACGTTGGGCAAGACCTGCGCTCGGTTGATCGACCTGGCGAGCGAATGACTCGGCAACGCCCAGGGTGAGGGCAAGCGTGGTTCCGCTCCCCACGGCAGCGCCGAGATACAGCGATTCGTGCCGGGACGCAACCGTGGCGAACCCCCATGCTCCAGCCGACATCAGGATGGGCCAATGCACGAGGTAGATCGAGAAGCTCAGTCTCCCAAGGCGCCGCGGCCCTCGTCGACGCAGCACACGGCCCACCTCGGGAACGTTGACGACGAGCCAGAACACGGCGACTGCAGCGATCGTGTGGGCCATCGCCCGAGGCCGCAGGTAGCTGTCCATGAACCTGGCCCGAGATGCAAGGAACGAGTACCAGGGACCGACGTCCTGCTCGTCGGGCCACGAAACGAAGTAGACCGCCACGGTCGTCGCAACTCCAACGACAACTACCCGGTTCGTCCGCGATCCGGTGGCCGACGTGCCCTCGGCAGTCGCCGGTCTCGACCGTGCCGTGAAGAACCACGCCCCGATCGTGAAGGCCGCGAGGTGGACGCCAAATCGCGGTGAGCCGGCGAAAATCGCCCAAGCGATGATGACGGCGAACACGAGGTTGCGTCGACGGTCATGACCGAAGACGGAGATCAAGGCGAAGCCGAAGAGCGAACCGAAGAACTGGACGCTGATCGACCACAATGAGCCGATCCACCAACTCGACCCGGCGTCGCCAGGAATCGGTTCGAAAGCACGTAGCCGGAATGCACGAAGAACAACGTCACGCAGAGATCACCGGCCCAGAGGAAGGCAAGTGGTGTGTGGGCCAGTGCGGCAAGGTACGGGACACGGTGGTCGGCCTGTCCGAACGCCAGCGAAGGGAGCCACGCCGCCAACAGGTGGGACGTGACGATCACCAGACTGGCAACACCACGAAGCCCGTCGAGATGGTCGAGATGCGATGAAGTCGTTCTGACTACCGGTATCCGGGTCTCATCGCCGAGATGAAGCGTGGAATCGTGAGGCCGAAAGAAGATCGTTCGGCGTCCGCGGTGCCATGTCACGAGGTCGACCGTACGAACGGACGACAAGACCACGGTAAGAACCCGGTGAACGGAAGATGTCGGGCGGGAGCTCACGCTGAAGGTCGACTTCTCCGGACAAAGACTTGACGTTCGTGCGGGCGGCGCGCGTAGCGGCGGGTCGGCGCAAGACTGAGGAAATGGGCAAGCGTGTGGTTGTGGTCGGTGCCGGTCTCGGAGGGCTGTCCGCGGCCTGCAATCTGATCGGGCAGGGGCACGAGGTGACCGTCCTCGAGCGCGGCCTGATTCCAGGTGGCCGGGCCGGGCTCATCGAGGACGGTGGTTACCGAATCGACAACGGCCCCTGCGTGCTCACCATGACGGGAATTCTCTCCGACGTCTTCGCCGCAGCCGGCGCGTCGATGGAGGACCACGTCACGATCCGACCGGTCAACCCGTCCTACCGGGCGACCTTTTCGCCGACGGAAGGTGGCGGTGAGGTGCGGGTGTGGCACGGCCGCGAAGCAATGGCCGAAGAGATCCGTCGCTTCTCGGGACCGAAGGACGCCGAAGGGTTCCACAAGATGGTCGACTGGCTGACCGAGCTCTACGAGGTCGAGACGCCGAACTTCATCGACCGCAACTTCAACTCCGTCCTCGACCTCGCCCGGCCGATCACTCCGGGCCTGAAGCTGCTGAAGCTGGGAGGGTTCGCGAAGCTCCACGGCCTGGTGGCGAAGTACCTGAAGGATCCCCGGCTGCAGAAGATCTTCTCGTTCCAGGCAATGTATGCAGGCTTGTCTCCGTACCAGGCGCTCGGTGCCTATGCCGTGATCACCTACATGGACTCGGTCGCGGGTGTGTACTTTCCGGAGGGTGGCATGCATGCGATCGCCCGGGGGCTGGCCGAGGCGGCGGAGAAGGGCGGCGTTTCGTTCCGGTACGGCGCCGAGGTCGAACGGGTGCTGCGCGCCGCCGGAGGCAACGGGTCGGTGCGCGGCGTGCGGCTCGCCGACGGGTCGGTGATTCCCGCTGATGTCGTCGTCGTCAACGCCGATACCCCGGTGGCGTACTCGTCGATGTTGCCGGAGCTCGAGATGCCCCGTGTTCTGCGCAAAGGGCACTACTCCCCCTCGTGTCTGCTCTGGCTGGCCGGGGTCAAGGGTGACCTGCCGACGGGCACCGAGCACCACAACATCCATTTCGGCGGTCAGTGGAAGGAAGCCTTCGACGCGCTGCTCGAGGACGGAACCCGCATGCCCGATCCGTCGCTGCTCGTCACCGTTCCGACTCACGGCGATGCGTCGCTGGCTCCCGACGGTCGCCACATCCTCTACGTCCTCGAACCGATCCCGAACCTCGGCGGGAGGATCAACTGGGACATCGAGCGCGAGCGGATCACCGCCGATCTGCAGCAACGGGTGGTCGACCTGGGCTACCCGGCGGCGGCGGACGACGTCGAGGTGAGCCATGCCTACGATCCAACAGACTGGGAGCGTCAGGGCATGGCCATGGGCACGCCGTTCGCACTCTCCCACCGGTTCTTCCAGACGGGACCGTTCCGGGCCAAGAACACGGACAAGCGTGTTCCGGGCCTGGTCTTCGTCGGTTCGTCGACGGTTCCCGGTGTCGGCGTGCCGATGGTGCTGCTGTCGGGCAGGCTTGCCGCCGAACGCGTGGCCGAACTGCCCTGAGCACGGATTGCCGATTGGGGAGGCAGACTTGTCGACGATGAAGCTGCCGGACTTTCCCTGGACAGACCGCTCCCGCGGAACGTCACTGAATCCGGAAGGGGCGGAGCCGGCGCTCCCGATCAAGGTGTCGGACTGGGCCACCCTCGATGAGAGCTACGAGATCTGCCGGCTGCTGAACAAGCGCAGCGGCACCACCTACTACTGGTCGACGAACATCCTCCCCAAGGTGAAGCGCCACCATGTGCACGCGCTGTACGGGTTCTGCCGTTACGCCGATGACATCGTCGACGATCTCGGGTCCGACGCCACCACGGACGATCGCGCCAAGGCCCTGGCGGCTTTCGGGAACCGGTTTCTCGCCGACCTGGAGACAGGGAGATCCGAACATCCGGTCTTGAAGGCAGTAGTACACACCGTGCGGGCGTTCGACATCGACGTCGACTGCTTCCGCCGGTTCCTGCATTCGATGACCATGGACCTCACGGTGCAGACATATGCAACGTATGCCGACCTCCAGCACTACATGGACGGCTCTGCCGCCGTAATCGGCGAAATGATGCTCCCGATCCTCGAACCCCGTGACCTGGCTGCGGCCATGCCGCACGCGCGAGATCTCGGCGACGCATTTCAGCTGACGAACTTCCTCCGCGACGTCGCCGAGGACCTCGACCGTGAGCGCGTCTACATCCCTCAGGAGGACCTCGCGAAGTTCGGCGTGGACCCGCACCGGCGTGTCTCCGACGGGCCGTGGAAGGACCTGATGCGATACGAGATCGCTCGCTGCCGTGAGCTCTACGCCAGCGCCGATCTCGGCACCGCAATGCTCCCGCCGACTTCGCAGCGCTGCATCCAGGCGGCCCGGGACCTGTACAGCGGCATCCTCGACAAGATCGAGGAAGCCGACTACGACGTCTTCACCTCCCGAGTTCGCGTGACGACCTCACGCAAGCTGGCCATGGGCTTCAAGCTGGTCCGGCCCCGTCGTTTCGGCTGACCGGGGTCGATCTCACGGACCCATGACGGGCGTCACTGCTTTCGGCCTCTCCTGACGACGGCAACCGGTGACCACGGGGGTAGCGTTGTCCGAAGTGCTTCTCGACGCCGTTTCCGCCCCCCAGGACCTTCGCCGGTTCACCTACCCCCAACTCGAGGAGTTGGCGGGAGAGGTACGCGATTTCATCGTCGCTGCGGTGAGTGAGAACAGCGGGCACCTCGGGTCCAACCTCGGCGTGGTCGAGTTGACCTTTGCCCTCCATCGGGTGTTCGATTCGCCCAGGGACCTGCTCCTGTGGGACACCGGGCATCAGGCCTACGTCCACAAGCTGGTCACGGGCCGCAAGAACGATTTTGCTGCACTTCGACAGCCCGGAGGCCTGTCTGGCTATCCGAACCGGGCCGAGAGCGAGCACGACTGGATCGAGAACTCGCACGCGTCGACGGTGCTTTCCTACGCACACGGCATGGCCGAGGCGCTCAAGGCGCAGGGCGTGAAGAACCGACGGGTCGTCGCGGTCATCGGCGACGGCTCCATGACCGGCGGCATGGCCTACGAGGCACTGAACAACCTCGGGCATTCCAATTCCCGCGTGCTCATCGTGCTCAACGACAACGGCCGGTCCTACGCGCCGACGATCTCGGGGTTGACGCGCACGGTCACCCGTATCCGTACCAAGCCGAGCTACGCACGCGGCAAGAAAAAGTCGGAAACGATCATCGAGAACCTGCCACTCGTCGGCCAGATCAGCCGACGGACCGTGAAGGGCGTCAAGTCCGCCCTTCGCGAGGTGATCGACGAGCCGCTGGCGTTCTTCGAGAACCTGGGTGTGCGCTACATCGGGCCGATCGACGGACACGACATGCCGATGCTCGAGTCGGTGCTCCGAGACGCCGCCGAGTTCGACGGCCCGATCGTCGTGCACTGTCTCACCCAGAAGGGCAGGGGATACCGCTTCGCCGAGGACGACGAGGAGAAGAACCTCCACGACGTTCCTGCCGGATTCGACTCGAAGACTGGGAAGGCGAAGGCGTCCCCGAGCACGTGGACCAACGAGTTCACCAACGCGCTTCTGGAGATCAGCCGGAGCCGCCGCGATCTGCACGCGATCACTGCGGCCATGCCCGGCCCGACCGGGCTGCTGCCGTTCCAAGCCGAGTTCCCCGAGCGATTCCACGACGTCGGGATCGCCGAGCAGCACGCGGTGACCCTCGCCGCCGGTATGGCGCTCGGCGGCTTGAAGCCCGTTGTCGCGCTGTACTCCACGTTCTTCTCGCGGGCGTTCGACCAGGCCAACCTCGATGTCGGTCTCCACCGACTGCCCGTCACCTTCGTCCTCGATCGCGCCGGGATCACGGGCGAGGACGGCGCCTCCCACCACGGTGTGCTCGACATGGTTCTGTGCTCCAAGATCCCTGGCCTCACCCTGTTCGCACCGTCCTCGGCTCAGGAGCTCGCAGCACAGCTGAGGACGGCGATCGACATCCCCGACGGCCCGACGTGCGTTCGCTTCGCCCGAGGGGTGGCCCGCCAGGTCCCAGCGGATCAGGTCGGCGAGGGACTGCATGCGCGACGCGCGGTCGACGGTGGCCCGGCGGCGAAAGTTTGCATCATCGGCATCGGCCGTCTTCTCGAAGCAGCAGAAGGAGCGGCTTCGCTGCTGCGAGCGGAGCACGGCGTCGAAGTTACCGTGTGGGATCCTCGGGTCGTCGTACCGCTCGATCCCGAGATGATCGCCGACGCCGCCGGTTTCGAGGTTGTTGTCACGGTCGAGGACGGAATGGCCGAGGGCGGCATCGGTTCGATGATCACTGCGGCTATCACGTCGCACCGACTTGGCAACGCACTGCCGGTCGGGCCGGTCGTGGTCCTCGGGACCCCGCGCCGATTCCTCGCGCACGGCAAGCCGAATCTGATCCTCTCCGAGCTCGGACTCGACGTGACAGGAATCGTGAAGGCCGTCACCACAACGCTCGAAGCGGTGGCGAAGACCCACGAATCGTCAGCGCGCTGAGCATTCCCGTTCCCTTCATCATTCGTTCACGACCGTGACCGGCACCCCCGGGGTAACCCGGCTCACGTTGATCCGCCACGGCCAGGGTCTGTGTAACGTCGAACGACGCGTCGAAGGCGTAGCCCAGTGCCGTGGCCTGTCGGACCTGGGTCGACAGCAGGTCGTGCGGCTTGCCAATCGTTTGCGTACAGAACACTTTGCCCCGGACGTCATCGTGTCATCACCAATACGCAGAGCACGCGAAACGGCGGAGATCATCGCGTCGACCATCGGCCGCAGCGTGGACCTCTTCGACGCCGACATCGAGGAAGTCCGCCCCGGCGAAGCCGAGGGTATGACGTGGGATCAGTACTTCGCGTTCTTCGGAGCGGTGGAAGGATGGGACCCATCGGTACCCTTCGCACCGGGTGGTGAGACGTGGGTGCACTTCGCCGCACGAGTGTCCAGGACGCTCGACCGGTTGGCCGCAGCCCACCCGGGCGAGTCGATCGCCTTGGTTGCCCACGGTGGAGTCGTCGATGCCAGCCTGTTCCACTTCTTCGGACTCGACCCCTTCACTCGGGCACCGATCGATTTCGAGACGGCGAACGCTTCGATCACCGAGTGGGAACTGCGCTCCTTCCGGCCGTACGTGCCGCCGACCACCGGATCGCACGACGCCGGGGATGCTGAAGGCGTTGCGGCCATGGTCGAGGACGTTCGTCGATGGCGGTTGGCCCGCTACAACGACGCCGCCCACCTCCACGATCTCTGATTCCAACCGCGCGTGACGTCGTCGCGTCTCATCCGGACTAATCCCTATTTGACGATAGGAATAGTCGGGTTATAGTGACTCCGTGTCCGCCACCCTCGCCGTCGCCAGTTCTCCCGCTATCGCGGTCGGTGGACTCTGCGTCGGAGTCCTTGTCGGCATGACCGGCATGGGTGGCGGCGCTCTTCTCACCCCGCTCCTGGTGCTCGGCCTTGGCCTCCCCGCCCGGGTGGCGGTCTCGAGCGACCTCGTCGTTTCCCTGTTCATGAAGCCGGTGGGGGCACTGACCCACAGCCGAAAGGGGAGCGTTCGACGCGACATCGTCGGGTGGCTGGCGGCCGGGTCCGTGCCTGCTGCGTTCGCCGGGTCTGTCGCCATCAACCGCCTGGTCGGGAAGAACAGCCAAACCCGGGTCGAGCCCATCATCGGAGCAGTGCTGTTCCTCGCCGCGACGCTCATGGTCGTTCGCATGGTCCGTAGCGCACGCATCACGGCTGACGGGTTGACCACCCCAGCGCTGCGTATCGCGCCGACGATTGCGATCGGCGCGGCCGGTGGGTTTCTCGTCGGTCTCACGTCCGTCGGATCTGGGTCACTCATGCTCGTGCTGCTCTCGTGGTGCTACCCGAAGCTCGCCGGCTCGACGCTCGTCGGCACCGATCTCATGCAGGCAGTACCGCTGGTCGCGTCCGCTGCGCTCGGTCACGTGATCTTCGGCGATGCCCGCATCTCGCTGATCGTCCCGGTGCTCTTCGGCGCCCTGCCAGGAGCGTGGTTGGGGGCCCGTCTCGCGCACCGTGTACCCGATCTCGTGCTTCGCCCCATCCTCGCCCTCGTGCTCGGCGCCAGCGGGCTCCGCCTCGCCGGGCTCATCTGACCTTGCCGTCCACACAGCACCTCACCACCGGAGAACCATGACTGCTACTTCCATCCTGACGACAGCCGAGCTCGACAAGATCTCGCAGTCCTTCGAGTCCAGCCATCCGATCGACGTCATTCGCTGGGCGGCCGAACGCTTCGGCGATGGCCTTGTGGCCACGGTGAGCTTCGAGGATCCGGTCCTCGCCCACCTTATGGCGACCGCTGCGCCCGAAGCCGACGTGGTGATGATCGACACCCAATACCTGTTCGCCGAGACGCATTGGTATGCGAACGAACTCTCCCGTCGGCTCAACCTCCGCTTGCGAGTGGAACATCCCCTTCCGACCGTGGTGCCCGACAACCTGTGGCAGACGTCCACTTCAGAGTGCTGCAACGCCCGCAAGGTCGAGCCGCTGCAGCGGATCCTCGCCTCGAAGACGGCATGGGTCACCGGCGTGCGCCGCGTCGACGGCCCGACCCGGGCGAATGCGCCGATCGTCAGCTGGGACGGGGCGCGGGGCGTGGTCAAGATCAACGCGTTGGCGACGCTGTCCGACGATGACATGGCCCTGTACGCACAACTGCACGAACTGCCGGCAAATCCCCTCTCGGAACGGGGATTTCCCTCCATCGGCTGCTGGCCCTGCACCCGTCCGGTGGCACCCGGCGAGGACAAGCGGGCCGGCCGGTGGTCGGGCCAGGACAAGACCGAGTGCGGGCTGCACGCATGAGTGCGGTCGCGATGCGAGCCACCACCAGCAAGCACAGCGGGCTGCACGCATGAGTGCGGTCGCGATGTCGGGGTCGGTCCGGTCGGAGGGCAGCCGGGTGTTGGCCGAGTTGGAGGCCGAAGCGATCACCATCATCCGCGAGGTGGCCGCGGAAACCAGGGCACCGGTGCTGCTCTTCTCGGGCGGCAAGGACTCCGCGGTCCTGCTCCACCTCGCTCTGAAGGCATTCAGCCCCGGGCGACTTCCGTTTCCCGTGATGCACGTCGACACCGGGCACAACTTCGACGAGGTGCTCTCGTACCGCGACGAGTTCGTCGCTCGGCATCGGCTCGAGCTTCTCGTCGCCAGCGTCGAGGAGTCGATCCGGCGCGGTCGGGTCAGCGACCCGGGTCCGACCGGCAGCCGCAATCGCCTCCAGTCCGTCACCCTGCTCGACGCCATCGCCGAGCACCGCTTCGACGCCGCGTTCGGCGGAGGACGCCGCGACGAGGACAAGGCCCGCGCGAAGGAGCGGATGCTGTCGTTCCGGGACACGCGCGGACGCTGGGAGCCCCGCCAGCAGCGACCCGAACCGTGGAACATGCTCAACGCGCGTATACGGCCCGGCGAGCATCTGCGCGCGTTTCCGCTCAGCAACTGGACCGAGCTCGACATCTGGTCCTACATCGGCGTGGAGGGCATTCCTCTCCCGAACATCTACTTCTCGCACCGCCGAGTCGTCGTCGAACGGTCAAGGATGCTCCTCGCCGTCGGTGGACCGGTAGTTCTCGAGCCGCACGAGTCGGCCTTCGAGGAAACCGTCCGGTACCGAACGGTCGGCGACCAGAGCTGCACGGGAGCGGTGCGGTCTCATGCGGCCACCGTCGACGACGTGATCGCCGAAACGGCGGCGGCGCGCATCACCGAACGCGGCGCAACGCGCGCCGACGATGGCATCTCGGATGCCGCCATGGAAGACCGCAAACGAGAGGGCTACTTCTGATGTCCGCCACCCGCACCACCACACGCCAGCTTCGGATCGCCACTGCCGGCTCGGTCGACGACGGGAAGTCGACACTCATCGGTCGCCTGTTGCACGACACCAAGACGATCTTCGAGGACCAGCTCGACGCCGTCATCAAGGCGAGCCGTCGCTACGGCGACCAGGAGGTGAACCTCGCTCTGTTGACCGACGGTCTGCGCGCCGAACGCGAGCAGGGCATCACGATCGATGTCGCCTATCGCTACTTCGCTACGCCCCGGCGGAGCTTCGTCCTGGCCGACACGCCCGGGCATGCGCAGTACACCCGGAACATGGTGACCGGCGCCTCGGTCTCGGACGTCTCGCTGGTGCTCGTCGATGCCCGTCATGGTGTGGTCGAGCAGACGCGGCGCCACCTCGGCATTGCTGCACTGCTCGGCGTTCGACACATCGTGCTCGCCGTCAACAAGATGGACCTGGTCACATGGAGCCAGAGTTCGTACAGCGCGGTCGTCGACGAGGTGGAAGCCATCCTTGGCGACCTCCACGCCGATGTCACCCTCCACCCTGTTCCGGTCTCTGCGCTGCAAGGGGACAACGTCGTCGACCGGTCGCCCAACACACCGTGGTTCGCGGGGGCAACGATCCTCGACCTGCTGGAGTCGATCGAGATCGACGAGTCGGCCGTGCATGTCGGCGCCAGGCTTGCGGTGCAGTGGACGATCCGCGCCGGAAGCGACTACCGGGGCTACGCGGGCCGGCTCACCGGTGGGCCGATCAAGGTCGGCGACGAGGTCGTTGTGCTACCGGCGGGACTGCGCAGCACCATACGTACGCTTACGGTATCGGGAGTTGCGGCGGACCATGCTTCGCCTGGTGAGGCCATCGCCATCGAACTGCGGGATCACGTCGATGTCGGCAGGGGTGACGTGCTCGTCGTCGGCAACGCAACCCTCTCCCCGGTGGTCGGCCGGGAAATCGACGTCGACGTCTGCTGGATGACCGATGATCCGGCAGTCGAGGGGCGGCACCTGGTCGTGAAGCACCTCACCCGTCACGTCGGCGCGACCATCACCTCGGTCGGCTTTCGGCTCGACCCGACGACGCTCCAGCCGACGCCGACGCAATCCCTCGCTCTCAACGACCTCGGGCGCCTCAGCCTTCGCCTCGACCATGCCATCGCCGCCGACACGGCACGACACAATCGGTCGACCGGCCACCTGATCCTGATCGACGAGACCTCCAACGCGACGGCGGCGGCCGCCACGATCATCGCCATCACGTAGCCAAAGAGCCGTCGCCCCAGCATCCCACTTGACGGAAGTTTGATTCCGGTATTAGGTTACCGGCATCGAAGTTCAGTCTACGGATATGGAGCATTCATGAGCACCCCCATCACCGTCGCCCATGGCGACGGTATCGGCCCCGAGATCATGGACGCGACGCTTCGCATCCTCGAAGCGGCGGGCGCCGACATCGCCATCGAAGAGATCACCATCGGCGAGGCGGTCTACGCCAGCGGAGCGAGCTCGGCGGGAATCACCACCGAGTCGATCGATTCACTGCGGCGCACGAAGGTGTTCCTGAAGGCACCGATCACCACCCCGCAGGGTGGCGGTTTCAAGAGCCTCAACGTGACGGTGCGCAAGACCCTCGGCCTCTACGCCAACGTGCGGCCATGCCCCTCGTACGCGCCGTTCGTTCGGACGAAGCACCCGGTGATGGACGTGGTGATCGTGCGGGAGAACGAGGAAGACCTCTATGCCGGCATCGAGCACCGCCAGACCGATGAGGTCTTCCAGTGCCTCAAGCTGATCACCCGGCCGGGCTGCGAGCGCATCAGCCGTTACGCCTTCGAGTACGCCCGCGCCTACGGTCGCAAGAAGGTCACCGCGTTCACGAAGGACAACATCATGAAGATGACCGATGGTCTCTTCCACCAGGTGTTCGACGAGGTTGCCGCCGAGTATCCGGACATCGAGAACGAGCATTGGATTGTCGACATCGGGGCCGCCAAGATGGCCGACACTCCCGAAGTCTTCGACGTGATCGTGCTGCCGAACCTCTACGGCGACATACTTTCCGACGTCGCTGCACAGATCGCCGGCTCGGTTGGCCTCGCCGGTTCGGCGAACATCGGCACGCATTGCGCGATGTTCGAGGCGATCCACGGCTCCGCTCCACGCCGCGCCGGCCAGAACGTGGCGAACCCGTCCGGACTCATCCTCGGAGCCGTGCAAATGCTGGTGCACATCGGCCAAGGACAGGCCGCATCACGGATGCACAACGCATGGCTCAAGACTATGGAGGATGGTAAGCACACCTATGATATCTTCGATCCGAAGGTCAGCACGGAGAAGGTCGGGACCAAGGAGTTTGCGAGTGCCGTGATCGAGCGGATGGGCGAGGAGCCCGTCACGCTCAAGAAGGCCGCCTACGGCGCGTCACCGATCATGGAGATCAAGGTGACGAGCAAGTCACCCCAGACCAAGGTCCGTGTTGGCGTCGACGTGTTCCTCCACCACCGCGGCCAGAGCCCGGACGCCCTGGCAGCGGAACTGCTTCCGCTGGTCGGCCCGTTCAAGCTCGACATGCTCTCCAACCGCGGCCAGAAGGTGTGGCCGGACGGGATCCCGGAGACCCTGCTCGTCGACAACTGGCGTTGCCGCTTCCTCGGGGTCGACGGCGCCTCGGTCACCGCCGAAGACATGGTCGCCCTGCTCGGCCGGGTTGTTGCAGCAGGTCACGATGTGATCAAGACGGAGGGGCTGTACACGTTCGATGGCGAGGCCGGATTCACGAAGGGACAGGGCCAATGAACAGCAGCCAAAAGCACAGCGAGGCCGGATTCACGAAGGGACAGGGCCAATGAACAGCAGCGGTTCCGTGCAGGAGTTCGACCTCGAGATCGAGAGCGACATCGAACCGACGTCCTTCGCCAGAATCCTGGCGACGTTGGTGAACGGTTCGCCCGTACACCTGGCCCGGGTCGTCGTGGGGGGCACCGTCGTCTACCCGACGACCTACGGCTCACTGTTCGATCCCTTCACCGTGCGTGCGTGTCGCTTCCGGGTACGAGATGCCAAGACGCAGTTGTCCAGCGACGACGTCGCAGCGATCATGTCCCGGGTCGGGGCGCGGTTCTCGTGGACCGGATTCACGGTCGTGGATCACGTCGCCCGAGAGGATCTACTCGCGTCTTGAACAGCGAACACACCCGTGCTCTCGGGTGTCTCTGCCTCGATGCCCTCGGCGCCTTCGTCCCGGGGGCATCGACGCGTCAGACGAGGGAACGGCCGCTACCGTGCTTGCCGTGGAAACGACGACGTCCGACCAGTCCCCGCCTTCGGTCCTTGTCTTGCGTTCCGACGACGCCTGCGTTGTCATCGACACCGCCGCAGGTGGACCGACGATCCTCCACTGGGGAGCCGACGTCGGAAGTGATCCCGACGGCATCAGCGGTGCCGTCGAGTCACCGGTTCCGAACGGCGGTCTCGATGTGGTCGCGCCGATGTCCATCGCTCCCGAACACAGCGCTGGTTACCTCGGTCGTCCCGGCATCGAAGGACACCGCCCCGACGGCCGCGACTGGGCGCCGCGCTTCGGGCCGGTGACGGTCGTCCCCGGTGACGACGCGACCACCTTCGTGACGACTGATCCGGTGGCCGGTCTCGCGCTCCGAACGGACATCCAGATGCGGGCCTCCGGCGTCGTCCGGATCCGAAGCACACTTACGAATGAAGGGACGACGGAGTACCAGCTGAACGCTCTGCGGATCACCGTTCCGCTCCCGGCCCGGGCTCAGGACACGCTCACCTTCGCCGGTCGGTGGACCAACGAGTTCCTGCCCGAAAGGGCCCCCCTTTCGACCGGGACCCTTCTCGTCGAGAACCGCTCCGGCCGCACTTCGCACGACCGTCCCCCGATCGCGTTCGTCGGGACGCGCTCGTTCACCGACAACACCGGCGAAGTGTGGGCGGCGCACCTCGAGTGGAGCGGGAATGCGTCGATGTCGATGCAGTCGCCGCCCGATGGACGCCGATGCCTGCAGATCGAGGAGCTGCTCATGCCGGGCGAGATCGCGCTCGCCGCTGGAGAGGCGTACTCCACTCCTTGGGTCGCCCTCGCCCATTCCGCAGACGGATCGAACGGCGTGAGTCAACGGTTCCACCGGGAGCTCCGCAACGATCCGAGCGCTCCGACCAGACCCCGACCGGTTCTGCTGAACATCTGGGAAGCCGTCTATTTCAACCACGAGCTCCCCACCCTGCTCGAGTTGGCCGATCGCTCGGCCCAACTCGGCGTCGAGAGGTTCGTCGTCGACGACGGCAGGTTCCATGGACGACGCGACGACCGTGCCGGTCTCGGTGACTGGTGGGTCGACCCTGCGGTCTGGCCCGATGGGCTGTGGCCGATCGTCAACCACGTCGTCGGACTGGGCATGGAGTTCGGGCTCTGGTTCGAACCGGAGATGGTCAACCCCGACTCCGATCTGTACCGGGCCCATCCCGACTGGGTGCTCGGCGATCCCCGCTACGAACCCGTGCTCGGGCGCCACCAGCTCTTGCTCAATGTGGCGTTGCCGGAGGTGCGTGCCTACCTGCTCGAGAAGATCAGCGCGCTGCTCATCGAATACCCGATCTCCTACGTGAAGTGGGACATGAACCGAGCGATCGTGCAGGGTTCGTCGGATGGGCGCGCGTCGATCCATCGACAGACCACTGCGGTCTACGCGCTGATCGATCATCTGCGGGCCCGTCACCCGACGGTCGAGTTCGAGACCTGTGCGTCGGGTGGTGGACGCATCGACTTCGGCATCCTCCGCCGCACGAGCCGGGCGTGGACGAGCGACTGCAACGACCCGCTCGACCGTCAACGCATCCAGCGAGGGTTCAGTCACGTGTTCCCACCGGAGTACATGGGCGCCCACATCGGGGGCCCGGTTTCCCACACCACGCGCCGCCGTCACTCGCTCGCCTTTCGTGCCGGCACCGCGTTCTTCGGCCACCTCGGCATCGAATGGAACGTGCTGAACGCGTCGAGTGAGGACATCGCCGCGCTCGAGCGGGTGATCACGACCCACAAGCGGTTCCGCCCACTCCTTCACACCGGCACTTCGGTCCGGCTCGATCACCCGAACCCCGCCGTCGCCGCCCACGGGGTCGTTCGTACCGATCGCCGGGAAGCACTGTTCTCGTTTGCGCTCGTCGAGACGCCGGCATCGCTCGTCGTCGAGCCGATGCAGTTCACCGGCCTCGACGACGAACTCCTCTACCGGGTGGAAGTCCTCCCTCTGGTCATCGAGCACCCCCACCCGTTTCCCCACCAGCCCGCCTGGCTCACGCATGGCGTCTCGGTGCGGGGACGCGTTCTGCGTACCCTTGGTCTGCAACCCCCGCTGGTGGACCCCGAGTCGATGATCCTGGTGCACCTTCGGGCCCAGTAGGCCGAGACTCGCAGGTCGCGGCGCAACATCTGAGGATCACGGCAGTTCGAGGATCGTCACCGTTCCGTTGCTGCCGTTGACTTCGACCAGCGCGCCGTCGGGGATCCGCTCGGTGGCCTCGTTGACCGACACCACGCACGGGATGCCGAGTTCTCTACTCACGATGATGGCGTGGCTGAGCGGCGCACCGACGTCGACGACGACCCCTCCCGCCGCGACGAAGAGCGGTGTCCATGCCGGATCGGTCATCGGGGCGACGAGGATGTCGCCCAGCTCGAGTGCCCCGGGGTCGGAGGGGTCGAGGATGACACGGGCCCGACCGACGACGACTCCGGGGCAGCCGGCGAGTCCGGGAAGCACGTCGCCGACGGCGCCGACCGGCGCGCGGTTCTCGCCACGCTTGGGCCACTCGGCGTTGGGCGTCGGCGCCGCGTTCATGATGAAGGGGGGTTCGAGCGAACCGAGCCAGTCGAGGTGGGCCTGCCGGGCTGCGGCCGTCGCCTTCGTGTCGGCCGATGTTCCGTTGATGATTGCATCAACTTCGTCGGCGAAGAAGAGGCAGATGTCGCGGGGCTCGCACAGCACTCCTCGAGCGACGGCACGGCGACCGATCTCCCACACCGCCATCCGCACCTCGTGAAGCGCGCGGATGATGTTCGTCTTCGATCGTTCCCGTCCGGCGAGAAAAGTCACCGCCGATGCCAGCGCGGCGTTGAACTGACCCTGGGTCTCGGGATCACCGGCGAGCTTCGCGGCGATCTCCGCGCCGAGCTGGAGTCGGTCCGCCTCCGCGGCCGCCTGGTGGAGATTCGGCGCGGCGCTGTCATCGGCGAAGCGCATCCGATCGACGGCGGCGAGGACCAGGTCAGGCTTCGTTTCCCACGTGTGTGAATGGATGTCCCATTCGTTCGGACCCCGGGAGCCGAATTCGGCCAGGAAATGGTTCAGTGAGGCGAGGAATGCTGCGGTCGTCGTGGAGGTGTCGGCCCGGAGGCGCTCGGTGAGCCCTTCGACACCGGCGTCGAAGGCGGCCCCGAGCGATTCGCTCGCCCGCACCGTGCGGGAGAGCTCCCACATCGCCGCCGATGGCTCGGCCGAGTCGACCCCGCCAACACCTCCGAGCAGGCGCATCGTCGCCGTGGGATCGCCCACGGCGGCGCACACCGCGCCGAGGACACCGGGTCCGATACCCGCGGCACCCGACTGGTTGATGTGCTGGCTGAACAGGTCCCGGAGCACCGGCCGAAGGGAGATGGCCCGGTCGAACAGTTGGGCATCGGTCAACGCAGAGAGGTCCGGCCGCGAGCCACGCAGTGAGCGGGTGGCACGGCGGTCAGCCTCGAGCTCGTCCTGGTTGCGGTCACCCATCACCCATCCCAGCCACTCGGCCATCTTCGCCGTGGTCGCTTCGTTCTCGTGCCACGGTTCGGCGACATAGGGCGGAATGCCGGGGTGACCGGCGAAGTACGCGGCATCGACGGCGTCAGCAGAGAAACCCGGGGTGCGTTCTGCCCACACGCGAATCAGCGTGATGCCGAGATACGCGTAGCCACCGAAGACGCCGAAGACTTCGGGCCGGGTCGGGTGCACTTCGTCTTCGGACATGCCGAGGCGCTTCACCATGCAGTCGCGCCAGCCCAAAGCGCAGCCACCGTTGTCGAACGTGAGCTCCCACCCGAGCGGGCTCGGCGGTTCGGGCAGCACCTCACCCACGTTGGCCCGGCTCCAGAACCCGTACTTCGGGTCATAGCGATTGTCTTCGATCCAACGCAACGTGTCCATCGCCGTCTCTCCGTTCACTGCGGCCGATGCGTCGCCTCGGACCGATCCCGGACGATACGCCACGCAAGCCTCGCCATGTCGAACCGATCGCTGGGAGACGTGGTGTCCAACGGCGGAAATGGGAATGCGATCGCACCGGTCGGTAACGTGGCACCCGTGAGTACCGAAACCGCATCGCGTGTCCCGCTCGTTAGCTACCTGAAGCTGGAGCCGACCCCGCACCTCGTGGCCAACGAGTGCACCTCGTGCGGCGCACGGTTCTTCGACCGGCGCAACGCCTGCGCTGCTTGCTTCGCCACCGCGTTCCGCACCGTCGACATTCCGACCGAGGGCGAACTGGTCTCGTTCACCATCGTCACGTTCGCCGCTCCCGGTGTTCCGGTGCCCTTCGTTGCCGGCGTGGTGAAGTGCGGTACGACAAGTGTGCGCGGCAACATCGTCAACATGGCCGCTGACCCGGAGCACGTGAAACTGGGCATGCGCGTACGCCTCACCACCACATCGCTCGGAACAGACGACAACGGCGCTGAGGGCATCGGGTTCGGTTTCGAACTGGCCTGATCGCCTCACGACGACGCACACAACCACACGAACCAACGCACCGACTGACAGAGGAACCTCACCATGGCCGCAGACGACGTCTACATCCTCGGAATCAAGATGACGAAGTTCGGGAAGCACCCGGACAAGGACGTCGTCGACCTCGCTGCCGAGGCGGCCATGGCCGCACTCGCCGACGGTGGGGTGACCATGGCCGACATGCAGATCCTCGCCGCCGGCAACCTCATGGGTCGCGGCGCGATCGGTCAGGCGATCCAGAAACAGATCGGTCAGACCGGTATTCCCGTCTACAACGTCTCGAACGCCTGCGCGACCGGGGCCACGGCGCTGCGCACCGTCATCATGAGCATCAAGGCCGGCGAGTCCGACATGGGTCTCGCCGTCGGCGTGGAGAAGCTCGCCGGTGCGGGGTTGCTCGGCGCGGGTGGAACTGCCAAGAAGGACAAGAACGAATGGACCCCGGAGGGTCGTTTTGGCGCGATCGCCCCGATCGACGGCCGCATCGGCACCGAGGCCATGCCGGGCACCTTCGCCCAGGTCGGCATGGAGTACGGCCACAAGTACGGCGGCGCATCGTTCGAGGTCTTCGCTCGCATCAGCGAGAAGAACCACGGGCACTCGACGCTGAACCCGCTCGCCGCATACACCAAGGCGATGAGCCTTGATCAGATCATGAGCGACGTGATGATCGCCTATCCCAACACCCGTTCGATGTGTTCGGCGAACTGCGATGGTGCAGCCGCCGCAGTTCTGGTCAGCGGCGAGAAGCTCAAGACTCTTTCCGACGAGCAGCGTCGGCGCGCCGTCAAGGTGCGCGCATCGATCCTCACCAGTGATCCGTGGCAGGAGGCATGCCAGGTCCTTCCCGATGTCAATACGCTTACCAAACTGGCTGCGAAGCGCGCGTATGAACAGGCCGGAGTCGGACCGGAGGACCTCGACCTCGTCGAGCTTCACGATTGCTTCGCCACGGCCGAGCTCGTCCACTACGACAACCTCGCGCTGTGCGCCGAGGGCGACGCGGTCGACTTCTTCGAGTCGGGTGCGCCGTTCCGGACCGGCAAGCTCCCGGTGAACGTGTCGGGGGGACTCCAGTCGAAGGGCCATCCGATTGCCGCCACCGGCATCGCCAACGTGTGGGAGATCTGCCACCACCTCCGCAACGAGGCCGGTGACCGTCAGATCGAAGGCGCCCGCATCGGCCTCGCCCACGTCATCGGCCTTGCCTCAGCGTGCGGCATCCACATCCTCGAGTCGAGCGGAGCCCGCTGAGGGTCGAAAATCGGCGGGTCGACTACGGCCCGCTTGTCGCCGCGCCATGCAGGAAGACCGAGCGAAGGAGATCCGACCGATCGCGTAGTTCGGTCGCATCGCCGTCGAAGCGGACTTCGCCCTTCTCCATGAAGATGGCGCGTTGGGCGACAGAGAGGGCGACGTTCACCGACTGCTCGACGATCACGATCGTCGTCCCGTTCTCGTGGATGATCCGTACGAGTTCGAGAAGGTCGGCGACGACGGCCGGCGCAAGTCCGAGCGACAGTTCGTCGATGCACAGCAGCCGGGGCTCGAGCAGCAGGGCCTTGCCGAGCGCGAGCATCTGCTGTTCGCCGCCCGAGAGGGTCTCTGCGTGACGGTGGCGATGCGCTTCGAGACGGGGGAACGTCGCGAACGTGCGCTCGATCCCTCGTTTGACCGCCGTGCGGTCCTTTCCGAGACTCGCCGCGAACAGCTCGAGGTTCTCGACCACGGTCAGAGAGCCGAACACGGCGCGCCCGCCCGGGATCTGGGACAGACCGAGCGGGACCCGCCGCTCGGCCGAAAGCGCCGTGATGTTGGTGCCTTCGAGCAGGACGGCACCCGAGCGTGGGAGGACCTGTCCGGCGATCACCTTCAGCGCCGTCGACTTCCCCGCACCGTTTGTGCCGAGGAGGGCAACGATGTCGTGGTGACGGATGGTCAGGTTGACCCCGAACAGCACTTGGATCGATCCGTAGAAGACGTCGATGTCCTTGAGCTCCAGAAGCCGTCGCTCACCGTCGCGAAAGGGAAGCGATTCAGGCTCACCGTCGCGAAAGGGAAGCGATTCAGGCTCATCGATCGGTCGAACCGGTGATGGCGCGGCAATCGCCGGGGAGGGAACGGCAACGTTCACGAGTGCGGCCAGCAGTGCCGGCCCACTGCACACCGCGAGTCCGACGGCCGTGCCGAACCGGCGATCCACCGTGGACGCAAGAAGCACCCCGGCGGCACCACCCACCGCGAACGCGAGATAACCAAGAGCGGTGGCCATCGGCCGCGTTTCTTCATCAGCGGCGCTGACCACGTCGGTGAAGGCATTCGCCAGTCCGAGGCCCAAGCCGGCGAAGGCGGCGACGAGCAGAACCACGAACGCGGCTGTCGGACCCGGCAGCGCGAGCGCGCAGACGAACAACAACGAACCGGCCAGGGAACCGAACCGGCGGACCCGAGAAAGCCCGATGGCGACCGCGGCCAGAAGGGCAGGAGCCGCCATCGACGCGGCCAACACCAGCGCTGCACCGGTCGTCCCGAATCCCCAACGGAGCCGGAGGAGGGACGGACCGAACGACAGCCACATGAACACGATCGAGCCGGACAAACCCACGGAGAGCAGAGCGCGCATCCGCGCCGCATCCGCAACGGTGGCACCACACAACTCGCCCAGCGTGAGCGCCGGTGTTCGACGCGCTCGCTCGAGAACCGCAGGGTCAACCTCGATCCGTGACGTCGCTGCGGCGAATGCACCTGGCAACACCAACCCGATCATGGCGACGAGGACACCTCGCCAGTTGAGGGCGAGCCACGGCCCCCCGACTCCCGAAACCAGAGCACCCAAGGCGACCGAAGAGAACCAGAGGGCGACGACGACGCGAGACCTGGACGGTCGGCCGTCGTTTCCAGCGGAGACACCGAGGAGCAACCCGATGGCAACGAAGCCGACGACGTCGGCGACGCCGGCGAGGGACCACGCCATGGTGAACCCGGCCGATTCGGGGACGATCGCCGCCGATGCAACAGACGTGACCGCCCACGCCGCGGCTGTCACGGCGAGCGCCGTCCACCTGGTCCGTTTCCCGGCAATCAGGGCGACCGGTATCGCCACAGCGGCCGAGAGCAGGAGTCGGAGAACAGAGGCGTTCGACGCGCCGGAATCGCCTGCTCCGAGGGTTATCCCAAGCTCCCTCGTGAGGATGCTCACGAGCGACATCGAAACCCACACCGGAAGCGCGAGCGCAACCAGCGCCCACCGCGGCGGGGTCGAGCGACCGAGCTCGACGTCCGGCCCCATCGAACGCGTGCTCATCCCTGGACCACGGTCAGCTCGACAGACGCTGCGTGCTCGCCGATCCGATCACCGTCGGCATCGAGGGGGATCACGACAAGGACATGTCTGTCGCGGCGGGAGTCGACGGATGTGGACCGCGGGGGAACGAAGTCGATGGTGAACTCCTGTTCCTCGGTGATCCAGAGGCTCTGGCGCTCCTGGACCTCGAGGTCCTCGATCGAGGTTCCCGGCTTGATCGGCGCACGATCGAGGAACAGGGCCCACTGCGCGGCTTTCGCCGGTCTTCCTTCCCACCGGACGACAAGCGGAGCGGAGGCGAAGTCGCCTTCGAGCGGCTCGACGATTTGCACGACATCGTTCTGGTGGAACGAGCGGTCTTCGAGGCAACCGGTCTGCAGTAGCGACAGGGCGGCGGCAGCCGCGACAACACGAGTGTGGCGCCTCAGCCTCATGATGTCCGTCGGGCCGTTCGCGCCCCGGTGCGCATTGGTCGTCGACGCAACCCCCGCTGGTTCTGCACCGTCCGGGCGATGTCCGCGGACGCCATCGACGCCGTGACGAGTGAGCCGCCCAGCGCGAGTGGTGTGATCGCCAGCACGAGCGGGTTGAACTGCCCTCCCCAGGTGGCCACCAGTGCGAGCACGCCGAACACCAACGGCGAGACCCGGCCGTTCTTCGTCGCAATGGCACGACCCGTGCGGATCAACAGGAGGGACACCACGGCCAATCCGAGCAAACCCGGCGTCGCGAATCCATCGGTGGCGTAGCGCGTCGCGTATCCCGACGAGGTCCACGTCGAGGTTGACAGGGCGCACACGGCGAAACCCGAGACGAGGACCGCCACTCCGGCCATTCGAGCAAAGCGTTCATGCTGCGGCGCTCCGAAGGTCGCGGCGCTGACCGAGCCGACAAAAGGAACGAGCAGAGCGGCGGCGAACGGGACAAGGGCGTACCGCAGCGAGTGGAGGCCTTCGAGCCACCCGACGTCGCCGACGATGTTGCCGGGAAGCAGTACCAGGGCATCGAGGGCGAAGAGCACCAGGCCGAGCGTCGCCAGAGAAGAAGCCCGAGAGCCGGGAAGTGTGGCCGTCGAAAGCAGGTACGCCGCACCGAGCGTGAGAACGGCGACGCAGCCGAAGGCCAGCACGGTTCCGGCGGACCCGTGCTCGAGCCTTACGTTCGCAGTCGCGTATACCGACCCGATCGCCGTCACCAGAAGCGCAACGCTCGCCGTCGTCCACGGAATCGACAGGCCCGCGACATCGACGGTCCGCACGGGGGGACCCGCTTTGTCGGGAAGACCGGCGCGCCGCCTGGGCCGCAAGCCGGCCGCAGCCTGCATCCCGGCAAGCAACGCCAGCACGAAGAAGCCTTCCGCGAGGTTGCCGATCAGCGGAATGGTCGCGCCAACCGCTGCGCCGACCAGCATGATGACCGAGCAGACCGCCATCATCGCCGAGTACCCGTGCTGCCAGATCATCACGGCAACGGCGAGTACGACGATGATCACGGCGATCGCGCTCGTGGGCGGGCCGGTCACCGCGTCATTGGCATAGCGGGCCGTCCCACCGTCGGTGGTGAACGTAAGCTTCTGCCCGAAGCCGTCGTGACCAAGTCCGAAGCCGATGAGCACAAAGGCGAGCGCGACCCATGCGCTGCGGCGCCGCTTCGCCCACGACAGGCCGCAGCGCTCACCGATCTCGAGGACGACAAGGATGAGCAGCGGCGTTCCGATTGCATGGATCCAATACCTCGGAACGCTGAGTGAACGAAGAAGGTCTCCCCGTCCGAGGAGTCCACCGAGTCCGAGAACGACGTTGTCGTAGACCAGCCCACCGAGCACGAGCAGGGAGATCGGCGCATAGCGAAGACCGCTCGGTCGCCGAAGGCGCAGCCACTCCTTGGCGAGGACGAAGTGGATGCCGACGATCGCGACAAACGCCGCCGGCATGAGGGCACCGCCGCCCCGACGACGATCGAATCCGCGGGCCGTCACCACGAACCCGATGGCGGTGGCCAGGGTGGCGACGATGGCGAGGGCAGCGGGTGAGAAGCGGAGCAGCAAGGGCGAGCGAGTCGCGGGCGCCACCGTCGGACGACCCCGTCCCGCCGCGACGCGAATCCGGTCCGGTGTCGTCGACGCAACTGGCGGTCCAGGGGTTGCCCCGCCGGTTGCCGAAACCCCACGAGCGTTGGCTCCTGGGGACGACGGTGCCGCCTCACGGCGCGCCCGGGAACGAAGAGCCAGAGCGACGTGGCCTCCGATGAGGAGCCAAAGAACGGCAAAGGTCATCGAGTGCATCGGCTCCGTGCCGATGAGCGACTGGCTCACGAGGGTGAAGAGTGCGATGCCGTATCCGAGATACGCCTGGATGACCCGAGGGTTCGAGCGTGGTCTTGGCATCCGGTACACGTACGCGCTCATCAGCCCATGGAGGATGAAGTTGACGGTGAAGAGGTTGTTCGTCGTCCACGCGACCCAATGGGGGAGATCGAGACGGGGTTCAGCCCACGCAGACGCCGTCGCGGCGATCAACCAACCGAAGGTGACCCACGCCAGACGCCGGTTGAACGTCGTGACCGCCCTGACGCGTGCCGCCGTTCGCACTTCGCGCGTCGGGATGCTCCACCGTCGCCGCGGGCGCCCGGCGATCGAACGAACGCGGACAGGCCCGTC
>JANPFX010000033.1:0-21966 GCA_031423635.1 Acidimicrobiia bacterium
TGCTGCGAGGAGAAGCGTCGTGTTCGCATACTTGCCGTTGTTGCTCCTCATACCCGCCGTTTTCGTCGGCGGCGTCGTCGTCGTCACGATGTTGGCCGGAGCAGCGATATCGACGCGGCCCGTCGTTCGGCGCATCTGGAGCGACGCAAGGTTGCTGGCCGCTGGCCGCGTCCTCATCGCCGTCGCAGCCCTCGCGTCGCTGCCAGGCTTCGTATCATCGATGGCAGACATTCTGTAAACGCCAGGCACTCGCCAAGCCCCAGGGATCGCTGCAGGTCGCATTCTCGGTTTCGACGTCGAATGAGAAGAGGTGCCCATTGTTTCCGTGACCCCGCTCGGCTCTTCTTCTGATGGCGTCGGTTCGGCCATCGGTCAGATCATCGACTACCTCGAACGCGGCAGTCGTCGACCTCAGCCGAACACATCGCTAGTCGGCTACTACGCCGACACGCCGACGACCGCGCGAGTGTGGCGCGGACGCGGAGTCAATGGCTACCAGCTCATTGGACCCGTCCACACCGAGATGTTCCGGACCGTGTTGGAGGGAAACCATCCACTGACCACCGAGACGTTGGTCAGCGCAGTCGGTTCATCGGGTCGGGCCGATCCGACGAGATCACCCATCGCCATCGCACCAACGGGCGAGGCGGGCGAGGCCTTGTCGACCGAACAGGTTGCCGCTCTGCTCGGCGTGTCCGAACGGTACGTGAGAAAGGTTGCCGCCGAACCTGGCGACCCGGCAGCATCGACCAAGGCACGGCTCGACGGAGTTCGAGCCGACGGAAGGAGCTGGGACTTTCGACGCGACGCCGTCGAAGGCTTCGCCGCCGGCCGCTCGGAGAGGAAGGTGGTCGTTGCGTACGACGTGACGGTGTCGTTCGAGCTCGCTCGCCTGGGCCCGGGCAACACCCGAGGAACGGGGCACGATCGAGGCTGCGCTCGACGCCGGCACGAACGCAGCTGTCGCGTATCTCGAGGACCACGCGGTCGCCGTCCGTCGTGGTCGTGGTGCGGAGAATGCCGACGGGGCGTGGGCCGCCACGTTGTCAAGTCCCGGTACGTGGGCGACACTTCCTGTTCGGTACCTACCCGACACTCGGTCGGGGGTTCCTAGGCGGCGTTGGATCGTCGGGCCCTCCCGCCGGGGTTGGCCAGGGCACCGTGTTGGCGGGTGCGGTCGTGACGGACGGGGTGGGAACGGATGAGTTGTTCCCCGATCGAGATCTCGACGGTGTCACCCACGACGGCGACCTGCACTTGGCGTCGACGGTGTTTCACGCCGACGTAGTAGTTCTCCGCGGCGAAGCACACGTTCCCGGACGAATCAACCTTGCGGGTGACCGACACCACCCGCGCCGTGGGCCGCTCAACCGGGACCTTCCTCGGTTTCAGTGCTGTCCGGCGGGTCATCGCCGCGGCCTGTTTCGCCGGCGCATGCCGGCGGGCATGGGTCGCCACGAGCACACCCCGGTGATGGATCTGCACAAGGCGACGGTCCATGACCAACACCACCTCCTCACCAGCGAGGTGGCGGGCGACGAAGTACGACGCCGCCCCAAACGACACCGTCCCTTGCCGTGACACGCGCCGGGTCGCACCCGCCGGCATCGCCCCGGCCGGATCAGCCCGGACTGGTTCACGCCTCGGCGACTCCGCGGTGATCGTGCGTAGTTCGAAGCGGCGGATCGGTGGCACGTTCCCGATCGACTGATGCTCCCGCACCTCGTTATACGAACGAACCCAGATGTCGAGTTGGTCCTGCGCGTCAGAGATCGAGTCGAACACTTTGCCGTCCAAGAACTCGCGACGCAGCGTCTTGTGCCACCGCTCGATCTTGCCGGTCGTGGTCGGCGAACGCGGTGCCGTCAACAGATGTTTGATCCCGTTCTCCCTACAGATCCGGTCAAACAACACCTCCCCGGTGCCCGGACCGAACCGGCCGGTGAACACTTTCCCGTTATCCGTCAAGATCTGCGCGGGCACACCATAGGTGCGCATAGCTTTCTCCAAGCCATCACACGTCGGTCTCGCCGTCGCTCTCGGAACCACGTGCGCGGAGATGATGAAGCGGGAGTGGTCATCGATCCCGGACACGATCTTCGCCTCACCACCACCGGCCAACATCACGCCACCAACGATGTCCATCTGCCACAACTCCATCGAGCGTGACCGTTCCCACCGCACATAATCCGACCGCTTCTTCTTCCGGGCCTCCGGGACCACCAAGTTGTGACGGATCAAGCACCGATACACCGACGACCGACCCGGCAACGGCTCCACACCCTCGCGACGCAACCGGTTCACAATCGTGTCCGGACCGATCAGAGGCTCACCCCGCCGCAACTCCACGATGCGTGCTTCGACCTCCGGGGCGATCTGGTGCGGACACGACACCGGCCTCGAGGAGTGATCAACCAGGCCCTTCAACCCATCAGCCGCGTAACGTCTCAGCCACTCGTGCACCGTCTGACGCCCGACCCGATAGCGGCGGGCGACATCGACCACCGTCGCCCCGTCCAGCACCTCCAGCACCGCTTTCAAACGTTGTTCCACGACGTTGAGCTCCACCAACACGACGGGCCTCCTCCGAATCCCTGCGAACGATGACGCTCACCAGCGAAGAAGGTGGAACCAGCCCAACCGCGGACCCCCAACACCCGAAAAGTGTCAGCCAGGAACCGGAACAGGTGTCGCCCACCTACCGGAACTGTCCCAAAAGTGTCGCCCAGGAACCGGAACCACACTGTCCACTATGAGGCGGAACTGCACAGTCGTGATTGCCAGTGTGATTGACAATCAGTGCACGTACGAAGTTGAGACTGGACGAAAAGTGCCCCTGAGCTGGGGAAACCTTGGTGCCCTCGGCAGGATTCGAACCTGCGCCACCGCCTCCGGAGGGCGGTGCTCTATCCCCTGAGCTACGAGGGCGGGATGGCCCGTCCACCCTACTCCGCCCCGTTCGAGGCGTCACCCGATGCGGCCGGGGGCTTGCCAGCGGAACGCGAAAATGACTACCCTGAGTGGTCGACCTTCCCGCGCTGGCCCATGCCCTACCGTCGAGGCGACGCACAATGACGATCGGGGCGTAACGGCAGATGAGGATGCGGAACCTGTTGGTGATCGGTTGTCTGGCCGTTTCGTTGTTCGCGGCCGAGCCTTCCGTCGTCAACGCTCGTCCCGCTGATTCGAACGACACGGCGTCGCCGATAACCGGACCCGCCGGCGGTCCGCTTGGTGTCGGCGGCACGGGTTTTCGACGCGTTGGCGATGTCGTGCGACAGGCAGCGTCCGCCCGGGGCCGGACCGCGAGTGCCGTCGATCCGGAACTGGTCCGTCTGGCGGACGATCCAGCGGCCTTCATCGACGGGAGCGGTCGACTGCTCTATGTGGAGCAGTTCGATGCGGCGGGGACCGTTGAATCGGCGGCACCCTCGTCAGAACCCGGGCAGTCCGCCGAACCGGAGATCGCCCAAGGGGTGGTCGCCCCTCCTCCGTCCACGACCTTCTCGCTGAACAGCCGTCCCGGCAGCGCGAAGACGATCTTCCTCGACTTCGACGGCTACACCGTCTCCGGCACAGCCTGGAATGCCCAGACGGGCATCGCGTCGCGCACGGTCGCGCCATACGACTACGACGGGCTGGCCGGACGCAGCGCGACCGACGAGCTCTACATCCGGGCGATCTGGCAGGCCGTGGCCGAGGACTACGCCGCGTTCGACGTGAACGTCACCACGCAGCAGCCGTCCGACGACACGCTCTTCCGCTCGTCTGCCGGCGACACGACGTACGGATCGATCGCCGTCATCACGCCGGACAAGTGGATGCCGACGGTGTGCGGGAGCGGGTGTGGCGGCGTGGCTTACGTCAATGTCTTCGGCCAGATCAACGACGAGTACTACGCACCGGCGTGGGTCTTCGCGTCCAGCTCGTCTTCGTGGACCGCGGTCGCCGACACCGTTTCGCACGAGGTCGGACACAACTTGGGGCTCGACCATGACGGTCTTTCCGGGCTCAACGGATGTCCGAGCGCCTCGTATTTCGGTGGGAACGGCTCGGGCAACGGTTCGTGGGGTCCGATCATGGGCTCCCCGTTCGGTCGGCAGTACACCCAGTGGTCGAAAGGCGAATACACCTGCGCCAACAACTTCCAAGACGATGTGGCGATCATCGGCTCCAAGACTGGATCCGCTCCCGACGAGAGCAGTTCGTTCGGCAATGCCGTGGCGATCCCCACGACGGAGCTTCCGACTGCCGACCAGGTCGTCGGGTCCGGCGGCGACCTCGACTACTTCTGGGTCGCGGCAACCGGCGGGTACCTCAAGGTGACGCTGACGAGGACGGTCAACGGAACGAGCCTCTATCCCCGGTACGCGATCCTCAACAGTGTCGGGACGGAACTTGCGGCTGGGTTCCTAACCAGCACGTCATCCGGTTCGCTCGAGCTGACCGGTCTGAGTCCGGGCACGTACTTCGTCTCCGTCACCGGTTCGGGACTGGGCACGCCCCTGACGGGCTTCTCCAACTACGGGAGCCTCGGGTACTTCAACGTCGCCGCGCAGACGTTCGCGACGCCGAGCACCCCGGGATCTCCTTCGCTCGTCGCATCGGGAAGTCAGGCCCTCACGGCATCGTGGACGGCGTCGACCACGCTGAGTCCACTGGCGCCGATCAACTACGCCGTGTCGCTCTGCGACGCCGTGTCGGCGGTCTGCTCGGCGCCCATCGACACGACAGCGACCTCACTTGCCCTCACCCCGCCGACCCCGACCGGGTCCTATCTCGCCCGGATCACGGCACGCCACATCGAAGGGCGGGTGTCGGCCACCGCTTCCTCGGCTGCCGCCACGGTTCTCACTGCGCCGATCGCACCCGCGCCGTTCTCGCTGTTGTTCAACGATCTCGCCGATACGGTGAAAGTCACATGGTCGGGCGAGCAGCAGTTCGCGCCGGTCGTGGTCACCGGTCGTACCTTGACGGTCACGAACCGTTCGACCGGTCTCCCGGTCGTGCAACAGGCGGTTTCGGCGAGTGGCTCACTGTCGTTCTCGACTTCGTTGGCCGACGTTTGGCTCGATGCCTCGATCGTCTCCACGACCGGTTTCGTCGCTCCGTGGGCGTCTTCGGCGCCGAGCCCGATCGGGAGCGTGTTCCTCGGCCGAGCCCCTGCGCCGCAAGCTTCAGGATCGAACGCCGAGCCCCGGCAAGGCGCTCCGCAGTCACCCGGAACAGGACCCGGTGGGCGGCCACCGGCTCCACAGGCTTGAACCGGGCAGTCTGCTCCGGACGGATGTTCTCCGATCGTACCGATTCCCCGTCGGTTGAACGAATCGTCAGCCCTAGGCTCTTCGGACCATGTCTCTGCCTTTTTGGCGCTGCGCCCCTCCGCTTCGCTTCCTCGCCTGCAAGACCCGCCCGCTCACCTCGACGGGTGGCCGAGCATGAGTCTCGCCGTCCGCACCCTTCTCGCTGACGCAATTGTCGACGCGTTCGTCGCTTTGGGCCTCGACCGACCGACGAAGGTCGCGCTCGAGCGTCCTGGCTCGCCGGAACACGGTGACTGGTCGTCGAACGTTTCGCTCGTCACGGCGAAGGCCATCGGCCGCAATCCCCGCGAGCTCGCCGGCGAGCTCGCCGCCCATCTGAACGCGAACCTTCCACGGCACACCACGAGCGTCGAGCTCGCCGGGCCCGGGTTCATCAACTTCCGTCTGGCGCCGAGCTGGCTGCATGAGATCCTCGACACCGTGATCGACGAAGGTCTCGAGAACTATGCGCGCGTAGGTGTTCCTGGCGCGCGTCGGGTGAATGTCGAGTACGTCAGCGCGAACCCCACGGGGCCGCTCCACGCCGGTCATGCCCGTTGGGCGGCCTACGGCGACGCACTCAGCCGCGTGCTCAGCCGCGCTGGTTACACCGTGCACCGCGAGTTCTACATCAACGACCGGGGCGTGCAGATGCAGAAGTTCGCGGCGTCGCTGCTGGCCCGCAAGAACGGCACCGACGTCCCGGAAGGCGGCTACCAGGGTCAGTACATCATCGACTGGGCCGCCGAGATGCCGGCCGGACTCGACACCGACGGCGCCCTCGAATGGGGTTACGCGAAGGCGTTGCAATACCAGCAGGACACCATGCGGCGCATGAACGTCGAGTTCGACACGTACTCGTCCGAACGGGCGATCGCCGCTCGAGGCGACGTGGAGGCGACGCTGAGCGAACTCGAACGATCCGGCTGTACCTATATCTCCGCGACGCCCGAGACCAGTTCGGACCGTGACCAGTCACAACGCAAGGGTGTCGATCCCGACGCCGATGGAACAACGCCAGCGACCTGGTTGCGCACGACGAGCTTTCGCGACCCCAAGAAGAGCAAGCCGCTCGACGACACCGACCGGGTCATCATCAAGGGTGATGGTCAGTACACGTACTTCATGCCCGACATCGCGTACCACCGCGACAAGTTCACGCGCGGCGACCTTCTGATCAACATTCTCGGCGCCGATCATCACGGCTACGCCGGCCGGATGAAGGCCGCCATGATGGCGCTCGGGCATTCGGCCGACGACCTCGAGATTCTGATCGGGCAGAACTGCGTGCTGCTGCGCGACGGCGTCGAGGTGAAGCTGTCCAAGCGCACCGGCGACATCATCGAACTCGCTGAGCTCATCGACGAGGTCGGCGCGGATGCGGCCAAGCTCACGTTCCTCCTCCAGTCGATCGACACCCGCCAGAGCGTGGACCTGAACGCTCTTGTGGCGAAGACCCTCGACAATCCGGTGTTCTACGTCCACTACGCACACGCCCGCGTCTACGGCATCGGACGTAAGGCAGCCGAGCGCGGGATCGTCCGGGCGGACCGGACCGACGTCGACTTGTCACTCCTCGTCCACGAACGCGAGCTCGACGTGCTGCGCGTGCTGGCCGACCTCCCCGACGTTGTGGCGACTGCGGCGAACGACCGCGCCCCGCACAAGATCACCACGTGGGTCCGAGAGCTCGCCGGAGCGTTCCAGTCGATGTATCACGACTGTCCGATCCTCCGGGATGACGTCGACCCCGCCCTGCGTCAGGCGCGGCTGTGGCTGGTCGAGGCGGCCCGGATCGGCTTGGCCATCGGCCTCGACCTGCTCGGCGTGAGCGCGCCCGAGCGCATGGACGACCTCCCCGCCGAGTAGAAGAACCAGGGGTTTCCCTGGTGCAATCGACGATGCCGTCTCCGTAGGTTCAACGGCGGCCGACATCGCGTCGGCCGTCTTCCCATCGGAGTGCCGGAATGTTCCTCGACCCTGTTCGCCGAGTCGCAGCGTCACGCCGGGCGCGGCTGTAGGCCGCGGTTGCTGTTGCCGCCGACTGCGCCGACAACGACCCGGCCGGGGGGCAACCGTCGCAAGAAGAACGGCGGACCGGCGGCTGCCACGCCGCCGCGGGTAAGCGTCGTCGCCAGGCCATCGGTCCTCGCCCCGGACGAGACCAAGCCGAAGCGGAGGAAGGGTGGGCAGTCGAACACCAGGGCCAGGACGAAGCGGAAAGCAGCCGCGTAGGGCCGCCCCCGAACATCCCCGATCGCTCGTATCGGCATCCCACATCGGCCAGAACGAACCGTTTCCGCTCGGCGGATCGGGGGTCTGGGATACGTGCTGTACGGATGTGGGATGTCTGACCTCGTCGTGAGCCCGATCGACCGAACAGACGCCCGTTCTCCACCGATACCGACTGTTTCGGGCGAGTCATTACGACGGGGCGCCCGTAGGATCGGTGGTTCATGGCCGAGCCGATTGCCCATCATCTTCTTCCCCTCACCACGTCGTTCTCCGACGAAGGTTCGGCCATCGTCGGCGGGAGAGATCTGGTCGGCCTGGCCGAGGAGTTCGGCACGCCGCTCTTCGTGTACGACGAGTACCACCTCCGTCGTCGATGCCAGGACGCCGTTTGGGCCTTCGGCCACGGTGTGGCCTACGCCAGCAAAGCCTTCCTCTGCGCGGCGATGGCGAAGCTCGCACATGACGAAGGCATGCACATCGATGTCGCCACAGCGGGGGAGGCGTTCGTCGCGCTTCGTGCCGGAGTCCCGGCGAGTCGACTGGTGCTTCACGGAAACAACAAGTCGATGGCCGAGCTGTCCTATGCCCTCGAACGCGGCATCGGGCGGATCGTTGTCGACTCGTTCGACGAGCTCGACCGTCTCCGCCGGCTGGCCGGTTTCGGGCATCCGAGACCGAAGGTCCTGCTACGGCTCACGCCGGGCGTCGAGGCCCACACCCACGAGTTCATCGCCACCGGCCACGAGGACGTCAAGTTCGGCTTCTCGATCGCGTCAGGCGCGGCCGCGGAGGCGGTCACGATCTGCCGATCCGAAGGGAGCGGTGTCGAACTCGTCGGCGTGCACGCCCACGTCGGGTCTCAGGTGATGTCGATCGAGTCGTTCGAGAAGGTCGTGCAGGCGCTGGCTCCGTTCTTCGTGCCGCTCGGCCTTCCCGAGCTCGTCGTCGGCGGCGGACTTGCCGTGCCCTATCTGCAGGACGAAACCGCACCGTCGATCAGTGATTGGGGCCACGCCATCAAGTTCGCTGCCCGCGAAGCTGGCGTGCCCAACGGCGTGCGGGTCAGCGGCGAACCAGGGCGGTCGATCGCCGCCACTGCCGGTGTCACCCTCTACCGGGTCGGCACGATCAAGGACCTCCCCGACATCCGTACCTACGTGTCGGTCGACGGCGGCATGAGCGACAACCCCCGCCCCGCGCTCTACGGCGCCGGATACGAGGCGTTCCTGCCCCGGAACTCGCTGGCTGAACGCACGATGCCGATCCGTCTCGTCGGCAAGCACTGCGAGACCGGCGACATCCTCATCCCTGAGGCGTGGGTGCCCGGCGATCTCACGCTGGGTGACATCTTGTGCACGCCGGTGACGGGCGCCTACGGGCACTCCATGGCCTCGAACTACAACAAGGTTCCTCGTCCCGCCGTGGTGTTCGTCAACGACGGCAAAGCACGCGTCGTCGTGCGTCGCGAAACATATGAGGACTTACTACGTCTCGATCAGCTGTAGCCCCTCTACTGGGTCGTTCGACCCAGTAGAGGCTGCTCAGAGCATCTGTTTCGGGCGTCTTCAGTGGGTCATTGAGCTCAAAACACGCAGAACTCCTCAGGTCGCAGGACGACTGTTGTCGAAAGTCAGGGCGCAAGCAACACCGCTGTACCGCTGCATCCCTACTTCCAATAAGGACCCCTCCCATGTCCCGCAAGCTTTCGCGTAATTCGCGTCGCGCCATCGTCGCGTCGCTCCTCGGACTCACCGTCGGTGGTGGCGTCCTCGCCTCCGCCGCCAGCCTCGGCGTCACCGGCAACACCCTCGGCGCCGGCACCGTCGTCATCGCCAGCTGTGACACCGACGGTGTCACGCTCAAGTACGCCCACACCTACGTGGCCGGCGTGCCCGCCGTCAACCCCGGCTCGTACCGCACCAGTGGTGTGACCATCAGTGGCATCGCTCCCGCATGCACCGGGAAGGCGCTCGACATCACCCTGAAGGACTCGCTCGGCGCCTCGCTCGCCAGCGCCAACGTGGCAGCGATCGCCGCTCCGGTGCTCCCCGCCACGAACTCGGTTGCCACCGTCAACTTCACGACGCCGTTCGCCGACGCCAACGCCGTCGTGGGCGCCGCCGTCGTCATCGCTGACTGACGCTGACGCCGAACATGGTCACCACCATGTTCCGGCGCTCGAGGCGCCAGGCGGTTTTCGCCCTGGCCCTCGGGATCGTCGGAGTGGGTGGTGTGTTGGCCAGCGCGGCCAGCCTCAACATCGCCAACAGCACCCTCGGTGCTGGCACCACGGTGATCGCGAGCTGCGACACGAACGGTGTGTCGCTGGTCTACACCAACACCTACGTACCGTCGACCGGGCGATACAACACGACCGCAGTGACGGTGAACGGACTCAGCAACGTCTGCGACGCCAAGCGGCTCGACATCACCCTGAAGCAGAACACCGGGGCAGTCCTGGGCTCGGGTTCAATTCTGAGCCTGAGTCTGCCGATAGGAACGACGTCGGCAACGGTGGCCATCAGCCCAGCAGCCAACGCGAACCTGGTTCGAGGGGCGGCTGTCGTCGTCTCGGGCTGACATCAACGCTCGTGGAGCAGCCATGCAGCTTCAGCACAGAACACATGTGGTCACGGGGTTGGCGATTCGTCGCCGGCCCCGTCGCCGCGCGCTCGTTGCGGGCGTTGCGTTCCTTGTCGCCGCGGCTTTGGCAGGGCGGGCCATGGCGGCTCAGCTCCTGGTTTCCGGTGAGCAGATCACCAGTGCGAACGTGGCTGGGGTGAGTGGCGCTCCAACGGTGTACTCGTGGGACGACTTCAACCGCGTCCTCAATCTCCTTCCGGGGTCGGTCTCGCCGGGCGGTCTGGTGTGGAAGCCCCAGATCGGCACCTGGCTCCTCGACGGCGCGTCAGCGAGGACGTCCACGAGCAACAAGGACGCCAATGTCCTCATGGAGCTCTCCGTGCTCGACGCGTCGATGGTCGTGACCATGAACCCCATCGGCAACAACGCCCGTCCCGGCGTCACGTTCAACGACGACGGAAGCAACAACATGCTGCTCCTCTACTCCTCCGCCGGTGGAGGGACGCTCACCCTTTCGACCTACTTCGGTCCCACCCGGGTCTTCCTCGCCTCGACCAGTGGCGTCGGCGCGCCCGGCTCCTCCTTCGAAGTGCGCGTCACCTCGAACGGGCCGACGATCACGGTGTTCGTGAACGGCACGCTGCGAATCACCCAGACCCTCACCGGAGCGAACCTGTGCAAGTTCAAGGACACGGGGACCGGTTGCACCCCTGATGGGCAGGCGAACGTCGGCTTCGGGATCTGGGCGGACACGGACACGCAGTCGACGTTCGACAACTTCCGGGTGGAGAGCGTATGACACGACGTCCGCGGAGCGGCGTCGATGACCGGACCCGGGCGCAGGTGTTCCAGTCGTTCCTCGCGGGACTCGTTCCATGGCTGCTGCTCGCCGGCCTGCTCGCGATGATGTGGCCGGTCCGGTTCGGCGGGACGACGAACTTCATCATCGTGTCCGGTCGATCGATGGAACAGACGTATCACACGGGTGATCTCGTGATCACGAAGAAGCGGTCGGCGTACCGGGTCGGCGAGGTTGTCGTCTACCGGATCCCGGGTGCCGGTGCGGGTGCCGGTCGGGAGATCGTGCACCGACTCCACGAACGCCTCCCCGACGGTCGTTTCCTCGTCCGTGGGGACAACAACAAGACGAATGACCCCTGGGTGATCACCAGTGCGGACATCGTCGGTTCGAAGTGGCTGATGGTCGCCAAGGGAGGCGTCTTCTTGGGCTTCCTCCGCTCGATTCTGATGCTCGCCGTGCTCTTCGGCGTGCTCGTCGCGTGGGTGTTCTGGCCGAGAGAGGAACAGCTTGACGCAGCCGGAACCGAGGTTCCGGACGACCAGCGTCACGGCATTCCGGAACCGAGGCACGAACCGCATTGGCTCGATGACGATGCCATCGTGCGGGAGTGGGACACCCTTCTCGCCCCGCGCTGGGTCGGGGTCCTCGAACGTCCGGTTGCGCCGGCAACGCTGCATTGGCTCGACGACGACGGGATTCCCGATGTCTGGTTGGCCGAAGAAGAATCTTCCTCGGCCGGGAATCGGCGACGGACTCCCGAGAGGCACCGGTAACCTTTTGCGCTCGTGAGCGACAACGGGTTGGGGCAGCGCAATCAAGGCGGGGCGGCGGCGCCGGTCACGGTGCGGGTCGGACTGCTCGGCGCGGGAACGGTCGGCGGCGCGCTCGTCACGTTGCTCCGTGAACGTCGCGAGGCGGTCACCGCCCGGACCGGCATCGAGTTGGTGCTCAGTCGGGTCGCTGTCGCCGACCTCATGAAGGACCGTCCGGGCATCGATCGAGGGATCCTCACGGACGACCCGTGGTCGGTGGTGGGGGCCGACGACGTCGATCTCGTCGTCGAGTTGATGGGCGGCACCGGTCTTGCCGGCGAACTCGTGATGGCGTCGATGAAGAACGGCAAACCCGTCGTCACGGGGAACAAGGCGCTGCTCGCCCAGTCCGCGGCCGGACTCTTCGCTGCTGCGGACGCGGCCGGGGTCGATCTCCTGTTCGAAGCGGCGGTCGCCGGCGGGATCCCGCTCATCAGGCCACTTCGTGAGTCGCTCATCGGCGAGGACGTGGTCCGCGTGCTCGGCATCGTCAACGGCACGACGAACTACATCCTCACCCGCATGACCGAGGCGGGCGCGTCTTATGCAGAAGCTCTGGCCGAAGCGCAGGCGCTCGGTTTCGCCGAGGCCGATCCGACGGCCGATGTCGAGGGCCACGATGCGGCGGCGAAGGCGTCGATCATCGCCACCATCGCCTTCGGCCGCCTCGTTCGTGGAAGCGAAGTCGCTGCCGAAGGAATCTCGGGCATTACTGCCGATGACATCGCGAACGCGTCGTCGCTCGGCCACGTGATCAAGTTGCTCGCCGTCGCCGAGGAAGTCGGCGGTGCGCTGAGCGTGCGCGTCTTCCCGGCGATGGTGCCGGCCGACCATCCATTGGCCAACGTCCGCGGATCGTTCAACGCTGTCTTCGTCGAGGGCCGCAGCGTCGGTGATCTCATGTTCTATGGGCGGGGCGCGGGCGGTGGCCCTACCGCGAGTGCAGTCCTGGGCGACATCGTCGATGCTGCGGTGAACCTCCGCAAGGGGACCCATGCGTCGCTCGGCGCCTTCGCCCCGGCAGCGTTCGCGTCGCCCGGCGATCTGCGATCTGCGTACTACCTCCAGATCGAGGTCGCCGACCGGCCTGGCGTGCTCGCCGCTGTGGCCAACGTCTTCGGGACGCACGATGTGTCGATCCGGTCGATGGAGCAGGAGGGCCTGGGCGATGAGGCGAAGATCATCTTCATCACCCACGTTGCCCAGGAGCTCGCTGTCGACGCGTGCCTCGACGATCTACGCGCCCTGCCCGAGGTGCGAAGGGTCGTCAGCGTCCTTCGGGTGATCGGGCAGGGGAACTGATGCGCTACATCTCCACTCGCGGCGGGATGGAGCCCCGGTCCTTCGTCGAAGTGCTCCTCGAAGGTCTTGCTCCGGACGGTGGCCTCGTCGTGCCTCAGGAGTACCCGGTGCTCACCTCAGACGACTGGGAGGCGATGCGCGGGCTCTCCTATCCAGATCTCGCCTTCAACCTTCTTCGTATGTTCGCTGATGACATCCCGTCCGACGATCTCCGCCGCATCGTCGATCGTACGTATACAAAGGAAGCGTTCGGCACCGACGACATCACACCGGTGGTTCCGTTGTTCGACGGCCTGTCGCTCCTGTGCACGAGCAACGGTCCGAGCCTGGCGTTCAAGGACATCGCCCTGCAACTGCTGGGCAACATGTTCGAATACGTGCTCGAACGCGATGGCTCAGAGCTCAATGTGCTCGGAGCGACGAGCGGAGACACTGGCGGAGCCGCCGAGTATGCGCTCCGGGGCAAGCGCGGCGTGCGCGTCTTCATGCTCTCCCCTTTGGGTCGGACGAGCCGCTTCCAGGCCGCCCAGATGTTCTCCTTGCTCGATGACAACATCCACAATCTGGCCGTCCGAGGGGTGTTCGACGACTGCCAGGACATCGTGAAGGCCGTGGGTGAAGATGCCGATTTCAAGGCGAAGTACCGGATCGGCACGGTCAATTCGATCAACTGGGCCCGTGTCGTCGCTCAGGTCGTCTATTACGCGAAGGGGTACTTCGCCGCCTCTTACGGCCCCGACGACCAGGTGTCGTTCGCCGTTCCTTCCGGCAACTTCGGGAACATCTTCGCCGGACATGTCGCTCGCCGGATGGGTCTTCCGATCCGTCAGCTCATCCTCGCTACGAACGAGAACGACGTTCTGGCCGAGTTCTTCCGTTCCGGTGTCTACCGTCCGCGGTCGTCAGCCGAGGTGCACGCCACGACGAGCCCGTCGATGGACATCTCCAAGGCTTCGAACTTCGAACGCTTCGTCTTCGACGTGACGGGTCGCGACGGTGAGCGCACCCGCCAGCTCTATGAAGCGCTGCGTTCCGTGGGCTCGTTCGATCTCAGCGGACCCGACGACCGCCGGGCCACGGGCGACCACGCCATCACCGCGGGGACAAGCACGCACGCGGATCGGATCTCGACGATCCGGCTCGTCCACGATCGCGCCGGTAGGGTGATCGACCCGCACACCGCAGACGGGGTGAAGGTGGCGCTCGAGGCCCGCGGCGACGGACGCTCCGACCCGTCCACCCCGATCCTCTGCCTGGAGACCGCGTTGCCGATCAAGTTCGGCGACACGATCGTCGAGGCGCTCGGGTTCGAGGCGCCCCGCCCGACGTCGACCGTTGGTCTCGAGGAGCGCCCCCAGCGAGTGGTCGAGCTCGGAAACTCGGTCGCCGACGTCGAGCGCTACATCGCCGGAGTGTGCGACTGACGGTCGGCTCGCCCGGCCCGGTTCGTTTCTGCGCCCCGGACCAGCTATGGTGATCATTCGTCGGGTGGCGTCATGCCCTCGGCGATCTACCGCAACAACTGCTCCGCCTCCGGGCGTCGAGTGCGGTTCGGTGTCCGAAGGAGTTCGCGTCGGACGCAAACCTCCTTCGGAACCATCAGCAGCGTGACGGCGGGTCCCACACATGTCCGTACATCCCGGACTCATCCGCGCCGAGCGGCGCGTGGAGGCAACAGAACAGATGGAAGGCACCCTGGAACGGTCGGTCCTCGAGCGCAAAGAGCGCGAGGAACTGGCCACCATCGCCACGGCGCTCGGCATGAAGCCGAGCGGCCGATCGAAGAAGGAAACACTGATCGATCAGATTCTCAAGTCGGCCGGCGTCATCGACGCCCCGTCGGAGAAGAAACCCCGGCGAGCGCCGGCCCGCAAGGGCGACGCTGCCGAAACCCCGACCGACGGGGGCGACGCCGGTTCGGTCGCGTCGGTGAGCGCCCCGGTCACACGCGCCGACCGTACCGACGGAGGGTTCCGGGGGCCGAAGGCGACGCCAGCTCGGTCCTCGTCGACACTGTTCGACCCGTTTGCCGATGCCGAGGCAGCCAGCGCCGGCGGTGCCGATGACGACGAGGCGGCTTGGGCGTTTGCCGCAGCCAAGCCGTCGTCCACCGCCGATGACGTGGTCGTCCCCACGCCCGGCGATCTCGCCGACGCCCCGGGAGCCGAAGGCGGCAATGGCGACGGCGGACGTCCGGGCCGCGACCGTTTCCGTGATCGCGGTCCGCGCGCCGACCGGTTCGAGCGCACCGACGGCGATCGTGGCCCCCGTCCCGACGGGGACCGAGGGCCTCGGAACGACGGTGGCGATCGTGGCCCTCGCCCCGAGCGCGATCGCGGTCCCCGACCCGACCGCCCCGATCGTGGTCCGCGCCCCGACCGTGGTCCCCAGCAGACGTCGACCTTTGACGCTGGTTTCGAGACCGACCGCAACGGGCGCCGTCGCCGTCGCCGCGGCCGCGACCGTGACCGCCAGGTCACGCCGCAGGGTGATGCGTTCGCCGACCACGCCAGCGAGTCCTACGCCGGCGAGCTGATTCCGATCGCCGGTCTGCTCGACCTCGCCGACCAGGGGTATGGCTACATCCGGGCCAACGGATACCTTCCCGGCCCGAACGACGTCTACGTACCCGTGAACCGGGTTCGCCAGCTGGGCCTTCGCAAAGGCGACCGTGTCGTCGGTTCGCATCGTCCCGCTCTGCCGCAGGAGAAGTTCCCGGCGATCGTCGACATCGAATCCGTCAACGGTCACCACCCCGACGTGGCCAAGTTGCGTCCGAAGTTCGAGGACCTGACGCCGCTGTTCCCTGACGTGAAGCTCCGCCTCGAGCAGCCGGGCCAGCCGGGCAACATGGTGGCGCGGATCATTGATCTCGTCGCCCCGATCGGCAAGGGCCAGCGTGGTCTCATCGTGTCGCCCCCGAAGGCCGGCAAGACCACGATCATGAAGCAGATCGCCTCCTCGATCGAGTCCAACAACCCCGATGTGCACCTCATGGTGCTGCTCATCGACGAACGTCCGGAGGAAGTCACGGACATGCGTCGCCATGTGAGTGGTGAGGTGATCGCGTCCACCTTCGACAAGCCGGCTGAGGAGCACACGATCGTCGCCGAGCTCGCGCTCGACCGGGCGAAGCGTCTCGTCGAGGAGGGCAAGGACGTCGTCATCATCCTCGACGGCATCACCCGCCTCGCCCGGGCCTACAACCTCGCCGCCCCTGCTACCGGACGCATCATGTCCGGCGGTATCGATACCGGCGCGCTGTATCCGCCCAAGAAGTTCTTCGGTGCCGCACGCAACATCGAGGAAGGCGGATCGCTCACGATTCTCGCCACTGCCCTCGTCGAGACCGGCTCCACCATGGACACGGTCATCTTCGAGGAGTTCAAAGGCACCGGCAACATGGAGCTCCGCCTCGACCGCCGTCTGGCAGAGAAGCGGATCTACCCGGCGATCAACGTCAACGAGTCGTCGACGCGTCATGAAGAGCTTCTCTTTCAGAAGCCGGAGCTCGATGTGGTGTGGAAGCTCCGCCGCGTGCTGAACGGTCTCGCCGAGGGTGGTTCCGGTGCTGCAGGTCTCGAACTGCTGATGGATCGCATCAAGACGACCAAGACGAACTCCGAGTTCCTTCTCGAGATCGCCAAGGCCCCCTCGTCGGGCAACTGATCCGCCGATGGCGTTGAGCCCGACGCAGCGGGCGCAGCTGCTGCAGACAAAGCTACGCACGCTCATCGTCGAGAACTGGAACGTCGACCCTGCATCACTCGTGGGGGAGCCGTTCCCGATCGGCGCTGGGTTCATCGCGGCCACGACCGGCGTCGGCTGGGTGCTCGTGCCGGCGGTCACCATCGACGCCGATCCGCTCGATGCCGAAGCGTTGCGTCCGGCGCTTGCCGCCGGATGGCTGGGCGGTGCTGTCGTCTGGCGGCGGCGCCATGCGCTGCACACCCTCAATGTGCTCTGCGACCTCTCCGACGGTGGGGGAGCACGGCGAAACGCGCTTCTGGCATCACCGCTCAGCATCTTCGCCGTGAACGGTCGCAAGACCACGCCGATGTTCGCCGAACCGTTCGTGCCCGCCATGGCGCCTGACGCGGTGACGATGCTCCACGCCGACACGATCGCCGCGTGCGGTGCCGATGCGGTGGTCGAGCACGGGGTGCTCCGTGCGGAGGTTCTCGGACTGGAAGTCGCTCGGGTCATCGTCGATCAACACGACGGCGTGCCCCGCCTCCACGTCGGGGTCGGCAAGCACGATCGGCTTGCCCAGTCGATGATGCACGGTTCGGACATCGATGCAGTCGTGGGGCTCACCAAAGCGGTCGGTGCCGTGCGTGAACATCGCAGAATCGACGCTGGATCGCACCCGGCGAATCAGTTGAGCCGCGAGCGATGGTTCCGTATCGCGTTGTGCGCCTCGCCCGACCGCATTGGCGCGGTATCGCTGACGCCGACGGAGTCAACAGTCGTTCCGACGTTGAAGCTGGCGACGCCGGCGATGTCGGTGGGAACGTCCGACGACGGACGTCCGATGGTCGTCGGCGCCTCCGCCGGGGTGGATCTCGATGCTGCGCTCGTCGTCGCCGATGTCGCCACGTTCCTCGGCCTTGCCGATTCCCGTCGAGTGCTGGTCGTACCGAACGGGAACGACCTCCCCGCGGTTCGACGCGTCGCCGATGCGTGCGGCGTGGAGACCATCACGGCCGACGTCCCCTGGCCGAGGTAGCCCGTTCCCCCACCGGGTCAGCTGACGTGCACCCAGGAGTGCCCGGGGACCCGGCAACGGGTACCCTGCGTCGCGTGACTACCGCACCCGGTCCGTCGGCACCCCCGCCACCGTTCTCGCCCGCATCGGGCCCGGCATTCGTCGTGGTCGATGCGTTCGACGCCGAGGCGGCGCTCGCCGTTGCGGGCACCGCCACACGGAGCGTCTCGGTCGTCGGACCCAAGCCGGTCCGGGTCCTCGAAGGTTCGTTTGCCGAGAGTCGGTCCATCGGGCTGTTCCGCACTTCCGATCTCGACGCCGCAATTGCCGCATGCGTGACTCGTGAGCTCGCCGAGGCAGCCGCTCGCCTCGACGCGCAGTCGGTGAGCCCGGAGACGCTCCGTCCCTCGAGCTCGTTGACGGCCGGCCGTATCGCCGTCGGGCATCATGCACTCGGCGACGATGCTCCGGCCCCGGAAGCGGAGCGCGGTCTCGCCTACCTCATGGTCCACGGGTTCATCTCGGACCGGGAGGTGTACGGCGCCTACCTCAGGGCGCTGAAGGAGAGCAACCTGCTTGTCACGAATCGCTGCGAACGGGTGCTCATGATGGGAGCAACGAACGTCCGGAAGGTTGTGGCGGGACCGATGATTCCGGGTGAGTACTTCGAGATCCTCGCCTTCCCGTCGCCACAGGCCATCGAAGCGTTCTGGTTCAGCGACCTCTACGCGCCGCTCATCCAACTCCGACGAGGCGCCGTCGACGTCTTCGCGGCGATCCTGCCCCCGGGCTGATCGGGTCGCCGGTCGGCCCGACCCATGTCGAGCGGTCCGCCATGATGGACGCATGGCTTCCATCACGATCTTCCACAATCCTCATTGAAACTCTTCGATGAACGCGCTGAAGATCCTTCAGCAGCGTGGTGTCGAGTTCGACACCGTCGAGTACCTCAAGGCCAAACCCACCCGCGACACGCTGACGCAGATCGTCACCAAGCTGGATGGTTCCGTGGCCGACCTCGTCCGGAAGGATTCGGTCTTCGCCAAGCTCGGACTGGATGAGGCGGACTACCAGTCTCCACAAGCCGTCGTCGATCTGCTGCTGAAGCATCCGAAGCTGATGCAACGACCGGTGGTCATGACGACCAGCGGCGCCGTGATCGGCCGCCCGAAGGAACGCGTGACTGCGCTCCTCGATCTCGCCTAGCCCTTCGCCGAAAGCCGTAACGCAAGCCCAGGTGATCCCGTAGCGTCGTCGAGATGCCTGACGCCGATCCCTGGCCACCCGCCCCGCGTGACGTGCCGTTGCACGGCTGGTCGCCGCGCACCATCGCCGTGGCGACCGGGCGACCGCATGGCGTCGGCGCTCCCCTGAACCAACCCCTCGTGCTCGCGTCGAACTTCCGTGACGGAGGCGAGTACACCCGCACGCACGGCACCGAGTCGTGGATCGCGTTCGAAGACGCCATCGGCGCGCTCGAGGGGGGTCATGCGATCTCCTTCGCCAGCGGCATGGCTGCCGCATCCGCACTCCTCCACGCGCTCAAGCCGAAGGTGATCGTCCTGCCGAGGGCGAGCTACATGGGTGTGCGCACGCTGGTCGCCGACCTCGCCGCCGGGCACGGCCTCGAGGTCCGTCTCGTCGACGTGACCGACACCGAATCGGTGCTGGCCACGTCGGTCGGCGCCGACGTCACCTGGCTGGAGTCTCCGGCGAACCCCACCCTCGATGTGGCTGATCTCGCCGCGCTCTGCGGCGCCCTCGCATCGCGTGGCACGACAACCGTCGTCGACTCGACGTTCGCCACGCCGCTCGGCCAGCAGCCCCTCGCCCTCGGTGCGACCGCCGTACTCCACTCGGCGACCAAGTTCATCGGTGGGCATAGTGATCTCCTGCTGGGCGTCGCCGTCACCCGAGACGCCAAGCTGCACGAGTTGCTGTTCCGGGCCCGGACGTACGTCGGTGCCACGCCGGGCACGCTGGAATCGTTCCTCGCCCTGCGTGGGCTGCGGACGCTTCCGCTCCGCTACGAAGCGTCGTCGCGGTCGGCGTCGGAACTGGCCGCCCGGCTTCGTTCGCATGAAGGGGTGGTCGATGTGCGCCAGGTCGGTCCAATGATGGCGGTGATCGTGCGGGGCGGTGCTGCCGCGGCAGACGCCGTCTGTGCGAACGTGCGGCTTCTTGTGCCGGCCACGAGTTTGGGCGGCGTCGAGACCACCATCGAACGTCGGCAGAAGTACGAGGGTGACGCCCACGTGAACCCCGGTCTGCTTCGGATGAGTGTCGGCATCGAGGACGTGGAGGACCTCTGGTCCGACCTCACCCAGGCGCTCGCCGCAGCGGCGCAAGCACCCTCGAGCCCGTAGGCCGGTGGGAGGCCGGACGACCTCAGGGTGCGGCTCGGCGGATGAGTTCGAACTCGGCGGACTCGATCTGCAGATCGACCGCTGTGGACGAGAGCTGGATCTCCCAGAGCGTCACGACGAGCGAGGCGATCATGGCCACGAGCGATCCACCGAACAGCAACTTCGCGAAAACCTGTGAGCCGCGCACCAAGACGACAAGTGCGCTTGCGATTCCGAGAAGCAGCGAGAACACGGCCAGCGTCTGCATCGCCCGGATCATCCCCACCCGGCGTCGAAGCACTTCGACCTGACGCAAACGCAGGGAATCGGAACGGGGGTCCGTCGACCGGTCACTGACGAGTTGGCGGATCCGCCCGGTGATGGCGACGTAGCGCTGACCGTAGGCAAGCATGAGGAACGACACGGCCGGGAACACCAGGGCCGAGGTCGCCAGTTCGAGTCGCACCGACTCAGCGTACAGACGGCGTCGGACTGGGAGTGGCGGGTCTCGGCAGTGCAATCGTGTGATGCCCGGAGGCCGAGAACACCAGAACGTGTCCGCTTCCTCGCGGCGGTACGGTGTCGAGATGACCGCAATCCCCGCGCACAGCGTGAACGGCACGGACACGGACGCGCTGTTGAGGACGTTCGACCCGATCGCGCCAGCGTTTCAGCAGGATCCGTATCCGGTGTTGAACGCCGTCCGGGAAGCTACGCCGATGTTCCGCAACGAGCTCACCGGCCAGTGGACCGTCACCCGCTTCGAGACGGTGCACGCCCTCCTCCGTGACCGCAGGCTCGGCCGGACGTACACCCATCTGGCAACGCACGAGGAGATGAGCCGCGCCGCGCCCGATCCCCGCTGGAGCGATTTTGCGGCCAGCGAGGAGTTCTCGCTGCTCAACCTCGAACCTCCTGATCACACCCGTATCCGAGCCCTCCTCGCCAAGGTGTTCACGCCGTCCGGCGTGGCCGGGATGCGGCCGTACCTCGACGCGACAAGCAGCCGACTGCTCGACGAGGCGTGTGAGCACGATGACGTCGATCTCCTCCGCGACTATGCCATGCCGTACTCGATCGACATCATCTGCACGCTGCTCGGTGTGCCGGTGAACGACGGCACCCAACTGCTGGCGTGGTCGCACGCCATCGTGAAGATGTACGAACTCTCGACCACCGACCCACAGCGCGAGGCTGCGAACGCGGCCGGCCGCGAGTTCATCGCCTACACCCGTGAGCTCATCGAGGCCAAGCGGAAGAAGCCCGACGGCACGCTGGTGTCGGACCTCGTGCAGGTGGAGGAGGCCGGTGACCGGCTCACGGAGGAAGAGATCGTCTCGACCGTCATCGTGCTGCTCAACGCCGGCCACGAGGCGACGGTCAACGTCCACGGAAACGGTATGCGCGCCTTCTTTCGGCATCCGGGCGAATGGCGTCGGGTGCAAGACGGTGAGGTCACCACACGAAGCGCCGTCGAGGAGATGACCCGTTGGGACGCTCCGCTCCAGCTCTTCGAGCGCTTCGTCCTCGCCCGCGACGGCATCGACCTCCTCGGTCAACATCTTCCGTTCGGAAGTGAGATCGCCATGCTGTTCGGATCGGCGAACCGTGACCCGCGGCGCTTTCCCGACGCTGACCGTTTCGACGCCGGCCGCAACGACACCGGACACATCGGCTTCGGCGGAGGAATCCACTTCTGTATCGGTGCGCCGCTGGCCCGGCTCGAGCTCGAGGCATCGCTCGACCACCTCCGACGTCATCGCCTCGACCTCGTCGCCGAACCGGTCTACGCCCCGACGTTCGTGCTCCACGGCCTGACGGAACTCCGGGTCGCCGTGCACCGCTAACTGGTGCTGCGCCTCTCCGCTGCGCTCCG
>JANPFX010000034.1:0-7097 GCA_031423635.1 Acidimicrobiia bacterium
GGGGGACGGGGAATCGGCAACCTCGACGCTGCGACGCAGGCAGCGTTCGACGCGTGCCGTAGAGAGCTCGGGCTCGGTGGAGGATACGGGGGCGGTGGCGGTTTCCGCAACAAAACGCAGATGACCGCGTGTCTGAAGAAGAAGGGTGTGACCCTGCCGGCGGCGCCGACCGGACAGCAGGGTCAGGGCGGCGCGAACGGACCGCAGTTCGATGCCAAGACCCAGGCCGCGTTCGATGCCTGCCGCAAGGAACTGGGTCTTCCCGCTCAGGGTCGGGGCAACGGCCCCCGCGTCGGCGTGCCCGGAACACCTACGACGAACAAGGCCACGACGAACAAGGCCACGACGAACAAGGCCGCGACGAACAAGGCCTGACGAACAAGGCCTGAGGTGCCGATCTGGACCCGGTACCAGCGACCGCCGCGGTGGTTCGTGCCGCGAGACGAACCACCACTCGCCAAGGTCGGAGCCGTAGACTCTTCCGATGCGCCGCTCCCTCGCCCTCGTCGGAATTGCTCTCTCCGGAGCGCTGCTCCTGGGTGCCTGCAGCTCGGACTCGTCCGACACCACCGTGGTCGCCACGGAGGCCGCCGCCGACGAAACGTTCGCCGCAGAAACAGAGGCCCCGGCGACGGAAGCTGTTACGGAGGCGGCGGTGACCGAGGCGGTGGCCGGTGACTCGGTGGCCATGGCGGCCGACGACCCGTCGTCGATGGCCGGTCAGCTCGCGGCGAGCTTCAAGGAATCGACCGGCGTCGACTTGACCAAGGAGCAGGGCGAGTGCATGACCGACGCCATCCTTTCGGCGTTCACCGCCAAGGAGCTCATCGACCTCGGTCAGAGTCCTGCTGGTTTCGACGGTCTTTCCGCGGCCGACAAGGCGCGGGCCGTCGGCTCGTTCCAGAAGTGCCCCGGCATTCTGGAGGAAGCGTTCTTCGCCGGTTTCAAGCAGGCACTCCCGACGATCGACGAGGCTCAGGGCCGCTGTGGTGCCACGCAACTCGGCAAGGCGTTCTCCGCCGACGAGCTCGTTGCCCTGTCCACCGGTGGCGACGTCTCGAAGAACACCGAGGTGATGACGAAGGTGTTCACCGCCTTCGGCAATTGCGACGGTCTGCTTTCCGGCCTCTTCGCCGCCGGCATCAAGGAGTCCGGTGGCATGACCGATGCGCAGGCGAACTGCGCGGCCGAGGCAATGGTGAAGGCTCTCGGGGTCGAGACGATGGTGAAGTTCTCGACCGATCCCAACAGCATCGACCCCGCGGTGACCGCGAAACTCACCGAGGCCGTCACGTCCTGTCTGGCGAAGTAACGCTGGAGCAAGCGGGCGCGGAACAGCGGTCCGCCGTCATCTCGGGGGAAAGCGACCGGGGGACGGGCTCGCGCAAGTAACCTTGCTCTCCGCCATGGCTACGAAATCCGCCCCGAAGAAGACCGCCCCGAAGAAGACTGCGCCGAAAACGGCTGCACCTTCGCCCGCCAAGCTTGCCTACGCGTTCGACCACAAGCACAAGGTCGCGCCGATGAAGCTGAAGGATCTCCTCGGTGGGAAGGGGGCGAACCTGGCGGAGATGACGAGTGTGCTCCGTCTTCCCGTGCCGCCGGGATTCACGATCTCGACCGACGCGTGCCGTGCCTACATGAAGTCCGGCTGGCCCAAGTCGCTCGACGCCGAGATCCTCGTCCAGGTGGCCGACATCGAGAAGAAGATGGGTCGCAAGCTCGGCGACGCGAAGAACCCGTTGCTCGTCTCCGTCCGCTCGGGGGCGAAGTTCTCCATGCCCGGCATGATGGACACCGTCTTGAACCTCGGACTGAATGACAAGACCGTGGTCGGTCTCGCCAAGGTCATGGACAACGAGCGCTTCGCCTACGACTCCTACCGCCGGTTCCTGGCGATGTACGGACGAATCGTCCTCGACGTCGACGGATCGCTCTTCGAGCACGCCTTCGAAAAGGCCAAGCACAAGGCGAAGGTGGCAAGCGACGCGGAGATTCCCGCCGCGGTGCTCAAGTCGCTCTGCGAGGATTACAAGGCGATCGTGAAGAAGGCCACCAAGGCTGACTTTCCCCAGGATCCCAAGGTGCAACTCAAGGGTGCCATCGAGGCCGTGTTCAGCTCGTGGAACGGTGCCCGCGCCATTGCCTACCGCGTCCGCGAGCGCATCGCCCACGATCTCGGCACCGCCGTCAATGTCCAGGCCATGGTGTTCGGCAACCGTGACGACACATCGGGCACTGGCGTCGGGTTCACCCGCAACGCATCGACCGGCGAGAACAAGCCCTACGGCGACTACCTCACCAACGCGCAGGGCGAAGACGTCGTCGCCGGCATCCGCAACACCGAGGACCTCGACGCCCTGAAGAAGCGCTTTCCGAAATGCTACGCCGAGCTGATGTCGATCTTCGCTCGGCTCGAGGCGCACTACCAGGACATGTGCGACACCGAGTTCACGATCGAGCAGGACAAGCTCTGGATGCTCCAGACGCGAGTCGGCAAGCGCACCGGTGCGGCGACGCTGCGCATGGCCGTCGAGATGGCCACGAAGCCGAGCGGCCCGACCAAGTGGAAGATCTCGAAGGACGAAGCGCTGCTGCGCGTCGATGCCGACGCCCTCGATCAGGTGCTGCACCCGCAGTTCGCCGCCAAGGGACTCGTGCTCACGAAGGGTCTCGGCGCATCTCCCGGTGCCGCTGTCGGTCGGGTGTACTTCACCGCAGACTCGGCGGTCGAGGCGTCCAACCGGGGCGAGCTCGTCGTCCTGGTTCGGTCGGAGACAAGCCCCGAAGATGTTCACGGCATGCTCGTCGCCGAAGGCATCCTGACCGCCCGCGGCGGACTTGTGTCCCACGCCGCCGTCGTCGCTCGTGGCTGGGGTAAGCCCGCGGTCGTCGGCGCCGAGAAGGTGAAGATCAAAGACGACAAGCAGTTCGAGGTCGACGGCGTGATCGTCCACGAGGGTGACGTGATCTCCCTCGACGGTGCCACCGGTGAGGTCATGCTCGGTGCGCTGGAGATGGCCTCGGCCGAACCGCCGGCCGAGTTCCACACCATCCTCGGCTGGGCCGACGAAGTGCGCAAGGGACGCCGGGGTGTCCGTGGCCTCAGGGTCCGCGCCAACGCAGACAACGGCCCCGATGCGAAGAACGCCCGGGCGTTCGGTGCCGAGGGCATCGGCCTGTGCCGCACCGAGCACATGTTCCTCGCCGAGGACCGTCTCCCGATCGTTCGCGAGATGATCCTCGCGGAGACGCCGAAGACGGAAGCCACCGCGCTGGAGAAGCTGCGCAAGGCCCAGAAGGCCGACTTCGAGGAGATCCTGCGGGAGATGGACGGCCTGCCGGTCACGGTCCGCCTGCTCGACCCGCCCCTGCACGAGTTCCTCCCGTCGATGGAGGAGCTGAAGATCAAGAAGGCCGTGCACGGTCTCACGGCGATCGAGGAGAAGCTCCTTGCGGCCGCGCAGTCGTGGCACGAGTTCAACCCGATGATCGGTACCCGTGGCGTTCGCCTCGCCGTCGTCAAGCCGGGGCTCTACGAGATGCAGGTTCGGGCGCTCCTCGAAGCCGCCGCGGCGAGGGTCAAGAAGGGTGGGAACCCGGTCATCGAAGTGATGATCCCGCTCACCGTCACCCGCGAAGAGATGGCCATGGCCCGCAGCTGGGTGCAGGGTGCCATCGACGAGACCAAAGCGAAGATGGATCCGAAGGCCGCAGCGCAACTCGACATCACGATCGGCACGATGGTGGAGACACCGCGCGCCGCCGTGCGCTCGGATGAGATCGCCCTGGAATCCGACTTCTTCTCCTACGGCACCAACGACCTGACCCAGATGACGTTCGGCTTCAGCCGTGACGACGTGGAAGGCCGCATGATGAGCGCCTACCTCGAGCAGGGCCTGCTCAAGCGCAATCCGTTCGAGACCCTCGACCAGTCCGGTGTGGGCCAGCTCGTGCTCGATTCCGTTGCTCGGGGCCGCGCGACCAAGCCGGGACTCAAGCTCGGTGTGTGCGGAGAGCACGGCGGCGATCCCGACTCGATCCTGTTCTTCTACGCAGCAGGGCTCGACTACGTGTCGTGCTCGCCGTTCCGCATCCCGATCGCCCGCCTTTCCGCGGCGCAAGCGGTCATCGGGGCGTCGGCCAAGAGCAACGCCTAACCGGCGGGTTGGCGGTCGTGGAGTCGGGCGCCGGGTTCGATGAACTCGGCGCCGTCAACCCCTCACCCCTCTCGCCGACGCCGGCCGGTGCCGGCCCGGCCGTGGTCGTGGCGCGTCGAGAGCGGCTGATCGGTCTCGTCGTTGCATTTGCTGTCGCGTTCATCACCTACCCGGCGCTGATCCCCGACGTCGGTTGGGAGCTGGACCAGTCGTGGGCGGCGGCGCTGCACATGGCCCACGCCCAGGGCCTCGTCTTCGGGCGCGACCTCGTGTTCACCTACGGGCCGCTCGGCTGGCTCACGACGGCCACGATGTTCTACGAGGGCACCGGCGCCATCGCCATTGCCATCCGCTTTCCCATCCTCGTTGCCGTGGCCCATGTGATCTGGCGACGGCTGCGGACCCTCACGTCCGTCCCCGTCGCGCTGGCGGGGTGCATCGGGCTCGCGTGGATGATCGGGTCCGTCTTCCTCATCGGCGGCGAGGCACCCCTTCTCGTCGTGTTTGCCGTCTTGGGCGCGTACCTCAGCAGGCTCGCGTCGCCGACGTCGCTGCCGATCCCGCGTTGGGTGCCCGGCGCGTTGGGGGCGCTGAGCGCGCTCATGCTTGTCATCAAGTTCGACACCGGGGTGTCGGTCGCGGCGTGGACGGTGTTCGTCGTCTCTGCGGAGTGGCTGCTCTATGGACAGCCGGTGCGTCGTGTGGTGATCGCAGCCGCATCGGCGGTCGGCTCGTTCGGCGTCGCGCTCGTCGTGCTGTGGGTGGCGTGCGGCCAGCCGCTCGGCTATCTCGGCACGTGGCTCGGTCTGTCGGCGAGTCTGTTCCTCGGGTTCAACGACGCAATGGCCCAGCCCGGCTACGGGTGGGAGCTGCAACTGGCGTTCGCGTCGATGGCCGGACTGGTCGTCCTCGTCCGGCAACGGGGCATCGTGCTCGATCGTCGCCGCAACCGACTGCTGTGGATCGCGCTGACCGCCTCGAGTTTCGTGTTCGCGAAGCAGGCGTTTCTCCGCCACGACAGTCATTCGCTGCGCTGGTGGGCGTTCGTCGGCTTCGCCGTGTTGGTGCTCGCCGTGCGACGCACGGTGCTGATCGGCACGTTCCTCGTGGTGCCGAGCGTGATCGTGGCAGGCGCGATCGCGGGAAGCTTCACGTTCACCAATCCAACCGCGAGCATCCGTGCCGTTGATCGTGCCTTCGGTCAGGTCACGTCGCATGCCGAACGGCGGCAGGTGCGCGACTGGGGCCGAACGATCCTTCCCAAGGCGCATCCGCTTCCTGACGGCATCGTCAGCGCGATCAACGGCGACACGGTCCACATCGCGCCGGTCAGGTCCGTCATCTCCTGGATCTACCCGACGACGGTGTTCCGGCCGTTCCCGATCCTGCAGCACTACCACGGGTTCACCCCGAAGCTCGATCGATGGACCGCCGACTTCGTCCGTGGCCCGCGGGCTCCGCGTTACGTCGTCTACGAGCGCTTCGCCATCGACTCACGCGTGGATCGCTGGGAACCGCCGGAGACGATGCTGGCGATGCTGTGCCGTTACCGGTTCGTGACGGGCGACCAGCAGTGGCAACTCTTCGAACGCAGGAAGGACAACGCCTGCGGCCAACGGCGACGGATCGATGTGGTCGAAGGGCGCGTCGGCGAGGAGATCTACACACCGTTGGGCGACGACGACGAGATCGTCGTCGGACGATTCGGCGGCGCGGCGTTCTCCCCGGGACTCGTGCAGCGCGTGCGGTCGTTGTTGAGCCGGCCTCCGATCATGGACGTGTTCGTCGCCGGCGATCCGAACCGCCGACGGTTCGTCACCGCAACGTCGCAGCAGGATCATGTGCTGATCGTGCCGACCTGCCTTCGAGACCAGCTCGCCGGGTTCGACACGGCGACGATGCGGTCGCTCACCTTCACCCACAGCCGTGGCCGTCTCGTCCCCGGCGCGACAGTCAAGGCGACGTACGAGGCGATCACTTTCGATTGCTCGGCCTGACCCGGTGGGGTCTCGCTTCGTTCCGAATGAGGCGCCGCGCAGCGAAATGGATCCGGCTCGCGATCCGAGCCATTCGTGCGGAAGGGCTCTTCTCCGGTCAGGAGCGGGCGAGGGCGACGAGTTCTCCCAGAGTGTCGCCCGGTTTCCCGACGACGACACGTCGCCCGCTGGCGCGAAGTTCCGAGGCCAGCTGCTCAGCGTTTTCGGCACTCTCGACGTTGGTGCGGCTGATCACGACGAGATCGGCATCGACCTCCTCGACCAGCGAGACGACATCGTCCTTCGGCACGTTCACGCCCAGATGGTGGACCTTCCAACGATCCTCTCGTAGGACGAGCGCCGCCATTGCCGACGGCATGGCGTGGAGATCCCCGGGCGGCGCGGTGATCACCGCGGTGCCGCGTGGGCGACCGCTTGGGTGGGTGGCGAGCCGAGCCAGCACGCGCTCGCAGATCGCGGTGGCGCGGTGTTCCACGGCGATGCTCACGGTGCCGTGGTGCCATCGTTCGCCAATCTCGGACATGCACGGAACGAGGAGGCGTTCGCAGACCTCGAGCGCGCTGACCGAACCATCGGTCAGCCGATCGACCACCGACCGGGCGGCCAGCTCGTCGCCGACCACGAGGGCACCGAGGAGCCGGTCGACCTGGTGGTCCCAGTCTCGGACGTGGAGCGTCGGAGGGATGGCGGGGGCGTTGCGTGCGATGGTGAACCGGGTCAGATCGTCTTCGCGGACGTCGTACCCCTTCGAGGCGTGCTTCGTGGCGACGAGCGAACCGTCGCGGACCCACCGATAGACCGTCTGGTAGTGCACCCCGAGGCGAGTGGCGGCGTCGTGCAGATTCATTGCCTCAACCTCTCCCCACCACTGCCCACGTTAGCCACCCTCCATCGCTAGGCCCATTGGGAGAGAGGTTGCCCCCATATATGGGGGCAGAAC
>JANPFX010000035.1:0-1611 GCA_031423635.1 Acidimicrobiia bacterium
TCTTCCTCCCGCTCGGCACGCGCCTCGGCGCGGTCCGCGGCGGTCGCCTTGCTGAGCTTCTTGATCTCTGCCCACTTCTTGGTACCCATCAGTTCTTCTCCTCATCGGTCTGGCCGGTCTCGTCCAGGTAGTTCTCGTACAACGCATCGGCGGCCGGCACGGCGGTGACGTACCAGTCGTTCCATTGGCTGTCCTCGGCTTTGTCGCCGCCGAGTAGCAGGATCGCCTCGCGATGTGGATCGAAGATGAACAGCACCCGGAGGTGTGCTCGCCCTGACTTTGCTCGAAGCTCCTTCATGTTCTTGTGGGTCGAAGTCGTGATCTCGCCGACTACCGGTCGCCGAAGTGCTGGGCCGCTCTGAGCGAGCAGCTCGACACGTTCGTCGACCTTCGACTGGTCCTTGGCGTCGAGCGAGTCGTACCAGGCGGCGAACTCGTCGGTGCCTGAGACTTCCCACACATCAACAGTATTCATAGTCAGGACTATTCCTGTCAAGGAATGACGGGTTGATCGGCTAGGCCCGGCGCGAACATGGGTGGATGTTGAGTCACGAAGAGGCGGCGAGGACGCTGAACATGAGCGTCGAGTCGGTTCGTCGCCTGCTGACCACGGGCGAGATCACGGCGTGCGCAAGCGACGCCGATCTGGTCGACAGTCTCAGCGTCGAGGCGTTCCGCAGCGCGGAGCGCGAACGAGTTGGCAAGATCATGCAGGAGCTGGTGACGGATGCCGAGGACATGAGCCTCTACGACATCGAGCCGCTTCCCTTCCGGCACTGACCCGACGGCTGCGACGCTACAGGCCAGCGGCCCGCGACAATCGCAGGTAGGCGAGAAACGCGTCGAGTTCCTCGTCCGACTCGAAGATGTCGGCGGCCCACTCCTCGGTCGACTCCATCGGCTGCACAGCCTGGGCCGCGGCAAGATCCTCGATCGTTACTCGACGAGTTGAACGCAGCGGGGCGGGAGCAGGATCGGAGGCCATGTCGTCGACCACGATCATACGCGTCGGCAAGGATGACCGGGCGGGTCGCCGGCTGAGCACGACGAGCCCTCGCCATTGACCCGAATTTGCTAACGGATTGCTAACGGAACTGCGCAAAACACGCCGAAACTCCCCACCACCCGCTGACACGGCGATTCGTCGAAACCCCAGCTCAGATGCTATTTCCCGCCACGCAACAACACTAGAAATACGGCAAATCGGGGTTTTAGGTCCTGGTGGGGAAACTCGTGCAGGTTCAAGTCCTCTCACCCGCACAAGCTTGTAACCAGGGGAACGGCTCTTCAGGTCGGGTTTTGGTGGTTCGTCGGTTTGACAGTTTCTACCGAATTGCTAACGGACTCGGACGCTTGCGAAGGGGCACCTCACGTTGGACCAGCGATCCACGAGATTGGAGACTCCCCCACCATCGCTGGTTCGTCTGTCGTTCATCGCGGGTTCGGCGACCGCAGGGTTAGATCAGCAACGCCGTCGAGATCAGCGCAAGAACGGTTACGGCGAGCAACGCGGCAGACGAGATACCGCTCCAATTGTGCGTCTCCAGACCGAAGCTGATCACCCCGACAAGCGCGGTCACGGTCGCCGCGACTGGACGGCGTCTCATGCGT
>JANPFX010000036.1:0-35591 GCA_031423635.1 Acidimicrobiia bacterium
CCACCTGCCAGACCGGCGGCGTCCCCCTCGCTGACCGCCGGATGAGCCGCCTCCTCAAGTGACTGTGCGGCCCGCCCCGCCCGGGAGCCGGAGGCCCGAACCCCGTTGGTGGCTGCCAGCTAACCTGGCGGGGCGGGCCGCACAGTTACTTGAGGAGGCGGCTCATCCGGCGGTCAGCGAGGGGGACGCCGCCGGTCTGGCAGGTGGCGCAGTACTGGATGCTCTTCGTGGCGAACGAGACCTCGCGGACCGTGTCGCCACAAACTGGGCAGGGCATCCCGGTGCGGGCGTGGACGCGCATGCCGGAACGCTTGGCGTCCTTCAGCTCGCTTGCCGGCTTGCCGGCGCTGCGTTCGATCGCCTCGGCCAGCACCATGGTGACGGCCCCCCGGAGGCGACGCCGTTCGTCGTCGTTCAACCCGTTCGCCGGCTTGAAGGGCGAGAGCTTGGCAACGTGGAGCGCCTCGTCGGAGTACGCGTTGCCGACGCCGGCCAGCAGCGACTGATCGGTCAACACCCCTTTGATCTGGGCACGACCCTGCGACGACAGCAACGCGTTGAACGCGTCGTCGGTGAACGATTCGCTCATCGGATCGATACCAAGCGTACGTATCTTCTCGACATCGTCGGGATTTCGGACGACGTGCACGCTCAGCCGCTTGTCCGTTCCCGCCTCGGTCGCCGTGAACCCCGATCCGTCATCGAAGACGACGCGCAGCGCCTGCGGTCCTTTCGTCAGCTTCGGCTTGACACCCGGCTTGGCCGCAGCGGAGAACCCAAGGTCGTCCTGCCACCGGATCCAGCCGGCCCGGGCGAGATGCATGCACAGGAAGATCGGCTCGCACCCCTCCCCTCCGTTGACCGCATCCGTCTCCGCGATCAGGTACTTGCCCCGTCGGGTCCAACCGACGACCCGACGACCCCTCAAATCGGCCAGCGACGGATCGAAGGTCTTCAGCGCGCTTATCGCCAGGAGATCGACCTTCTCGATGACGAGGCCCCGGGTACGTTCCGACAGCCAACGCGCCAACGACTCGACTTCGGGCATCTCCGGCATGGAGCAACGCTATCGCCCAGTCGCATGCCGGCACCGTCCAACAACGCCAGCACCAACCAGTCAGGCATTGCGGATCGTCATCCCGCCGTCGACGACGAACACCACGCCGTTCATGAAGCTCGACGCCGGAAGGACGAGCGACAGCGTCGCGTGCGCAACCTCTTCGGGATCACCGTAGCGACGAAGCGGGACGCGACGCTTGGCGAAGATCGCCTTGGCGTCGCCGGGGATCGGGGCCGTCATCCCGGTGTTGATCGGGCCCGGGCACACGCAGTTCACGTTCACCCCGCGAGGACCGAGCTCCACCGCAAGCGATCGCGTCAACCCGATCACCGCGTGCTTGGCTGCGGTGTACGGACTCATGAAGGCAGTGGCCCCCAGTCCTTCGGTGGAGGCAATGTTCACCACCCGCCCTTCGCCGTTGCGCATCAGGTCGCTCAGGCACGCCCGGATCAGCAGCGCGTGGGCGTCGAGGTTGACCGCAAAAGTCGTCCGCCATGCGTCGCCCCACACTTCGCTGTCGATCGGCGCCGGGATCGAGACACCGGCGTTGTTCACCAAGATGTCGATCGGGCCCAACCCGTTCGTCACTTCGTGCACCAGCGCGACGATCCCCGCCGGTTCGCGAAGGTCGGCAACGACGCCGAGCGCTGTGCTTCCTATGCCGGCGATCTCCTCGACGACCGCGGCGACCCCCTCTGCGGTCCGATCGACCACCGCGACCACTGCGCCCTCGTCGGCAAAGAGATGCGCCGTGGCCCGCCCCATGCCCGACGCTGCGCCCGTCACGATGGCGACCCGCCCGGCAATCGATCGGCTCAACTTGGTCAGTCGCACATCAGTCCCCCTGCGGTCGGTCCAGCAGCCATGTGACCTTAGACACATCACGCCCTGCTGCGCCTATCGGACACCCCTACGCTCGAAGCATGGCTCCCAGTGGAACGATGGCGGTCGGCGTGGACGTCGGAGCCGACCGCCTGCACGTGGTGTGCCTCGGGCCCGCGTTCGAGATTGCCGATGCGGCCGTGCTCGACCCGGCGGACCGCACGGGAGTCGACGCCTGGTTCGCCCGGCTTCCAGCACAGTGCGTCGTCGCCGTCGACGGCCCCCCGGCGCCGAGCGCGGCACCGTTCGCCGACGACACAACGGTGTCACCCAAGTTCCGGCGCGCGCGAGGGTGCGAGGTGGAGCTCGGACGCCGGCGTGGCATCTGGGTATCCTTCGCCACCGGCCCCGAGCCGCTCACGGGCTGGATGGCCGAAGCGGCCCATGTCCACGACGTTGCCGTCCGCCTCGGCCACACCTCGCTCGAGGCGTACCCGTATGCGATCTACCGCACTCTGCTCGGCCGGCGACCGGCGAAGAAGACGACGGGAATTGGGACGATGGATCGGGTCGGAGCCCTGCGGTCCGCCGGATTCGATCACGATGCACTCGCCATGTGGTCGCACGACGCGCTCGACGCCGCCGCCGCCGCACTTGTCGCCCGTCAATACGCCGATGGCATCGCCGATGGTGTCACTTGCGTCCTCGACGGCACGTCCATCTGGTTGCCCGGCTTGACGTAGAAGTCACGCGCACTGACGATACGTTACGCGCGCTGGCGATCGATCCAGCCGCAAAGGCGATCGAGGATGTCGTCGACGATGACCGGCGACGTGGCCAGGTTCACTCGGACGAAGTGTTCGAGCCCATCGCCGAACGTCGGCCCCGCCGAGAACGCGACCCGGGCCTCCTCGCGGAGACGATCCGCGGCCGACTCACCTGCGGCAAAGACGAGACCGAGCGGGGACAGGTCCACCCACGCCAGGTAGGTACCCTGCGCCGGGAGGTGCACGACGTCGGGAGCACGCGCGGCGAGTCCCATGGCGAACTGCACTCGTCGATCCGCCAACGCCACCACGCACGCGCTCAGCCACTCGGCCACGGAGGGATCCGTCCAGGCGATTTCCATCGCCCGCAATCCGGGGTAGGAGGGAACGCCGAGGATGTGAGACGAGAACACCGCGTCGAACGCCTCCTTGAGCGCAATGGACCCGAACACCAAGGTCGCCGCCCGTAGCCCGGCAAGGTTGCACGACTTGCTGGCGGAGGTGATCGTGACCGTACGTTCACGTACTTCTTCCGAGAGCGTCTCGAACGCGATATGCCGACGACCGTCGAAGACGAGCTCGGCATGGATCTCGTCGGCCACGACCATCATGTCGAACTCGATCGACAGCTCGGCCAGCGAACGGAGCTCGGCCAGGGTGAACACGCGGCCAACGGGGTTGTGCGGATTACAGAGCAACAACAGCCGCGGACGGTGTGCCGACACCAGAGCACGGAGCGCGTCGAGATCGAACCGGTACTCGCCGTCGACGATCTCCATCCGATGCTCCAGCAGGCGACGACCCTGTTCACGGATCACCGACAGGAACGGCGGATAGATCGGGGTGAGCACGAGGACGTTGTCCCCCGGCTTCGACCACACGTGCAGCGCCGCATGCATGCCCTGCACCACATCGGTCTGCAGAGTGAATCTGGAAGGATCATCGAGCATCCCGAAGCGCTCCGAAAGGTGACGCGAGGCCACTCCCCGGACATGCTCGTGATACGCCCAGCCTGGGTAGCCCAGGAATCCGTCATCCAACCAACGCTGTGCCCCCGCCAGCACCGCGGGCGGCGGCTCGAAGTCCATGTCGGCCACCCACGCCGGGAGCACGTCGGCATCGAAGTACGACCATTTCGACGAACGGGCACGCCGGAGCCGAGCGACATCGACGGATCCGAACGGATCGGTCGGGGCGCCTCCGCTCATGACCGACCGCTGTGCCCGAAGCCGCCTGCGCCTCGATCGGAGTCACCGAGGGCCGCGGGATCGTCGACTTCCTCCCATCGGACTTCGGGCACCCGCATGATGACGAGTTGGGCGATCCGATCGCCGCGTGCGATGGCGAAGGGCTCCGACGGATCGGTGTTGAGCATCGGCACCATGACCTCGCCCCGGTACCCGCTGTCGATCAGACCGGGCGCGTTCACCACGGTGACTCCGTGACGGGACGCAAGTCCGCTCCGAGGCAGCACGAAACCCGCGAACCCGACCGGCAGGGCGAGCGCAAACCCGACCGGGACGACAGCTCGTCCACCCGCCGGAGCGAGCACGCACGCCTCCCGGGCTCTGAGGTCCATGCCGGCGTCTCCGGAAAGCGAAGGGGAGGGTAGAGAAAAATCCCCATCGAGGCGTAGAATGCGAACCGTGAGGGCGAGATCCACTACGAGGTCTCCGGCAGCGCCGACGTTCTTCATCGACGGTCGCTCCACGCCGTCGAGCATAGGACCGACCTCGCCCGCCCCCGCAGCGCTCACGGCGCGTCCGTCCCCGATCGACGACCCCACCGTGCGCGCCGCACTCAACACCTTCGTCGAGCTCGCCGGCAACCAACGCGACATCGTGCTCGTCATCGATATCGACGGAACCCTTCTCGGCGCGACCTCGTCAGCACACACCATCCTGGGCTACGACGTCCCCGCGAACCTCGGCCGCAACATCTTGGAGTTCGTTCACCCGGATGACGTCGACAACGCCGTCGACATCCTCTCCCATGCCCTCGACCGGGCCGGCCACTACGAAGTCATCGACGTTCGGGTCCTGCGCGCCGATGGCACGTCGCTGCCGTTCGAGATCATGCCGAAGAACCTTCTCGCTACGCACGGCGTGATCATCCTCACCGGCCGCAACGTGACCGACCGTCACCGCCTCGAGGAGCAACGTCGCCGAACAGAGGTCGAGTTCCGGCTTCTCGCTACCGCCGCACCCGTCACCATCTTCCGCATGGACGGCAGCGGACGGTGCCAGTTCATGAACGACCAGTGGAGAGTTCTGAGCGGCCTGCCGATTGCCGCCGCCCTGGACTTCGGTTACCTGCGCGTCGTTTCCGACGAAGACCGGGCCATGCTCGCCGACATCCTGAAGACCCGGAACCGCCGCGGCTCATCGGAGATCACCGTCACCAGCATCGACGGCAGCCAGCGCGTTGCCGTTGCCCGATGGAGGGCGCTCGGCGACGAGGCCGGCAATGTGACCGGGTGGGTCGGGACACTCGAAGACATCAGTGAGCACCGCGCGCTCGAGGCGCGGCTCTCCCACCAGGCCCATCACGATCCGCTCACCGGGCTGCCCAACCGCATCGTCATCGACGAGCACCTTTCGAGGACGATCGACCAGTGTGAACGCTCAGGCTCATCGATTGCGGTGCTGTTCATCGACCTCGATCAGTTCAAGTTCCTCAACGACAGCCTCGGGCATGAAACTGGGGACCTGCTGCTGATCGCCATCGCCGACCGGCTGCGCGCCACCATTCGACCAGGGGACGTGGTCGGTCGATTCGGCGGCGACGAGTTCGTGGCGATCCTCGGGGACATCTCGTCCGACGCCGAATGCCTTGCGTTCTCCAAGCGCATCGCCGCCACGCTGGCCGAACCGTTCAGCATCGGTGACGGACAGACCTACACCTGCACCGCCAGCATCGGCATCGCCCGCTACGCACCGGGGGCGAGCGCCGAGTCGCTGCTGCGTCACGCCGATGCGGCGATGTACCGCGCCAAGGCGATGGGCCGCGATCGCGTCGCCCATTACGTCCCGGAGATGCAACGAGACGCAACCGAGCGCCTATCGCTCGAGATGGACCTTCGCCATGCCGTGGCCCGCGATGAGCTCGCCCTCGTCTACCAGCCGATCTTTGCGTCGGGATCGTGCGTCGCCAACGCCGTCGAAGCGCTCGTCCGCTGGGACCATCCGACCCGCGGCCGCCTCGGACCGGACGTGTTCATCCCGATCGCCGAGGAGTCCGGCCTCATTTCCCAGCTGGGTGATTGGGTGCTCCGCAAAGCGTGCCGTGACCTCGGTGACATCGACATCACCGTGAACGTGAACCTCTCCGGCCGGGAGATCCAGGACCCCGCACTGGCGTCCCGAGTGGAAGCAGTCCTGCACGACGAGGGATTCGCCGCTGAGCGACTCGTGCTCGAAATCACCGAGTCGGTCCTCATGCACGACGCCGACGCGACCGTGACCACCCTCACGGCGCTGAAGCAACTCGGCCTCTCCCTGGCCGTGGATGACTTCGGAACCGGCTACGCATCACTGAACTACCTCTCACGGTTCCCGGTCGACCATCTCAAGGTCGACCGCACGTTCGTCGCCGAGCTCACCAACGGTGCCGGGGGCACGGAGATCGTTCGCGCCATCATCAACCTCGCGCACTCGTTGGGACTCCGGGCGACTGCGGAGGGAGTCGAGGAAGTCGCCCAGCTCGACGCCCTCGTGGAACTCGGATGCGAACACGTCCAGGGATATCTCCTTGCCCGCCCGCTCTCCGTCGAGGATCTGCGGGCCCAGTTCGTCGGAAGCCCCGTACAGGCGGCGCCGGCACAACTTCGCGCGGACTGATCGCCGACTGGACGACCGCGACCGGTGCCCGACACCTAAAGTGGCGCCCGTGCTCGCCTGGATGGACCTCGAAATGACCGGCCTCGAACCCGGTCGCCACGTGATCGTCGAGATCGCGACCCTGCTCACCGACGACGAACTCGAAATCATTGCGGAGGGGCCGGACCTCGTCATTCACGCCGACGCCTACGCCCTGTCGGAGATGGATGACGTGGTGGTCCAGATGCACACCCGCAGCGGCCTTCTCGATGCCATCACGGCGTCGAACATCACCCTCGACGACGCCATCACCCAGACGCTCGACTTCCTCCGCCTCCACATTCCCGAGCCCAAATCGGTGCCCCTGTGCGGGAACTCGATCGGTACCGACCGGCGATTCCTCGCCCAGTTCATGCCGGCCATCGACGAGTACCTGCACTACCGCAGCGTCGACGTGTCCAGCGTCAAAGAACTCACTCGTCGCTGGTATCCGGAGATCTACAAGAAGGTTCCCCGCAAGGGCGGCGGGCATCGGGCCCTCGACGACATCCGCGAGAGCATCGCTGAGCTGCGCTTCTACCGCGAGTCGGTGTTCGTCCCCCGCAGCTGACACGACGGCGCGGTCGGTACTGGGGGTCGGGCGACTACGATCGTCGGGCCCGCCGCTCGACCGTTCGACGTGGTGCACACCCTCCGCCAGATGTCCCGTGTCGTCCGCCTCCGCCCTTGGCAGAAGGCCGCACTCGACCGGTTCACGGCTGCCGCCGAGACAGGTCCGGACTTCCTGACCGTCGCCACCCCCGGAGCCGGGAAGACGACCTTCGCCCTTGCCGCGGCGCTGAGCGAGCTCCGGGGAATTCCCGGACGACGTCTGGTGATCGTCGCCCCCACCGCCCATCTGAAACTCCAATGGGCGCGGGCCGCCACCAGATTCGGCCTGCACCTCCACCCGGAATGGTCGGCCACGAGCGGTGCCCTCGCCCCCGACATGCACGGCATCGTGACCACGTATCAACAGGTCTCGACGAGTTCAACCGTCCTCGCCCGGCTCACCCCCGGCGCCATGGTCATCCTCGACGAGATCCACCACGCCGGCGACGAGCGAGCGTGGGGCGACTCGGTGCGCGAGGCGTTCGCGCCGGCGACCCGACGCCTTGCCCTTTCCGGCACCCCGTTCCGCAGCGACACGTCGGCAATCCCGTTCGTCCGCTACCGCCTCGACGAGGCCGAATCGGACTACGACTACGGCTACGGCGACGCCCTGCGCGACGGACGCGTCGTCCGACCTGTCTACTTCCCCCGGATCAACGGCTTCATGGAATGGATGTCGCCCGCGGGCAACCTCCAATCCGCCTCGTTCGACGATGCGCTCGACCGAACCGGCTCGGCGCAGCGGTTGCGCACCGCGCTCTCCGCCGACGGCGAATGGCTGCCGACCGTCCTCGCCCAGGCCCACGAACGACTCACCGAGCTCCGTGCCACCCGCCAGCCCAACGCCGGCGGGCTGATCATCGCCACCGATCAGGAGCACGCCCGCGCCATCGCCGAGCTGATGCGCTGGAGGTTGCGCGTCACCCCGACGGTGGTGCTGTCCGACGACCCGCAGGCATCGAGTCGCATCGGCCACTTCGCCGACGGAACACAACCGTGGATCATTGCCGTGCGGATGGTCTCCGAAGGTGTCGACATTCCCCGCCTCGCGATCGGCGTCTATGCCACCACGACCACCACTGAGCTGTTCTTCCGCCAGGCAGTCGGCCGTCTCGTTCGCTGGACCCCCGGCGTGGTGAAGCAGAAGGCATACCTTTTCATTCCCGACGACCCTCGGCTCCGCGCCTGGGCTCATCAGATCGCCGACGCCCGCCGCCATTCGCTTCGCCGGCCGAGCGATGACCGTGAGGGATTCGAGGGACGGGCCGAACCTGATCCGTCGACCTTCGACGCGCGGACAACGCCCGACGAGCAGCTTTCGCTGTTCAGCGCTCTCTCGTCGGTCGCCACCGAGACGTCACAGACCGAAGTGATGGTCGGCGGGTCCGTCTTCGACGATGACTACGAGGACAGCGACCCCGAGCCTTTCGCCGACGCATCCGAGGACGGCAGCGACGAGCTGCTGCTCGATGTCGGCGCCCTTGCGCCTCCGCTTTCCGGTGGCCAGAGTGCCGCACTCGACGGCACCTCCCGCTACGAACGAAAGGAGGCCCTGCGTCTGAAGAATGCCGAGTGGGCCCGCGACCTTGCCCGCGCCACCGGGCTCAACCATGGGCAGGTGAACGGTCAGCTCAACCGGCTCATCAACCTCCCGCGAGTGGATTCGGCAACCGTCGAGCAGCTCGAACAGCGTGTGGCGGCGGCGGAGAAGTGGTGGCGACAGCTGAGCGGCCGACGCTGACACGGCGCCGGTACCCCGCGAAGCGCTCTTCGGGGATTAGACACCCCGAAGATGGTCACTGCGGTTGGAACACCATCAGATACAGCATCACCGGGAGGCCGACGGCGGAGACCATGGTGACGAGTTCCAGCCAGCGGGAGACCTTCGTCAACTCGCGGCCCAACTCGGCGTCACCCTCGCCACGAGAAAGGGTCAGGACAAGACGCTCGGCCCGCCGGGCCAGCGGTCCCTGAACGAACAGCACGACAAGGACGGCGATCAGCCAGAAGGCCACGGCCAATTGCACCCACAGGTACCCGGAGAGACCGTCGTCGGGGTGCAACGCCGCGGCCAGCACTCCGAAGAGACCGACCGCGACGAAGCACGGTTCGCTCACCCGACGGCGGACCCACAGCGACGACTGCGCGACCGCGGCCTGGCCTTCCGCCCCGGACCCGACGGCGGCGACCCGTCGGGCGATCAAGGGCATGACGAGCAGCGGCCCGAATGCCCCGATCCCGGCCAGCACATGGCCGATGATCACCACCCGAAAGACCTGCGTCGACACGCCACCGTTCTACCCCGCTGCCGCGAACGGTCGGGTGCTCACGAGTGCGCTGAGTCGGAAGGTCCGACGACATCATCGGCCCGGGAAATGGCGTCGCTCGGCAACTCGCCGCGTTTTCGACGGCACCTGAACTGCCGCGAAGATGCACGACGAGTAGATTGTCCGGCCGTGGCATCGAACCCCCCGGCTGACCTGTTTCTCCAACCGCTGACCGGAAAAGGGTTCCCGATCTCGGGCTGGCTGGTGCAGTACCAGTTGCTTCTCGTAGCGCTCGACCCGTTCACGAACGAATCCGCCTGGGCGTTCCCCACGGCGATCCGTGTCCTGCAGAACTTCGAGCAGGCCGACTGCCGCGTCGGTGTGATCCTCGCCGGCGCCGACGCCGACGAGTCACGCCAGTTCCTCGGGCCGAATGCCACGGAGTTCCTGTGCTTCCCCGACCCGCAGCGCACGATCGTGCGTGCATTCGGCCTGGAGCGTGTCCCGGCGATCGTCCATGTTGCTTCCGATGGCTCCGTGGTCAACGCCGCCGAGGACTGGAACCCCGACGCGTGGCAGGTCGTCACCGACGAACTCGCCCGCATGATGAGCTGGACAGGTCCGGTCCTGCCCGATCCGCGTGACCCGGGCGCCTTCGTAGGCACCAAGGCGAGCTAAGCGGAGCTCCCCGACCGGCCGCGGCACGCGAGCCGGCGTAGTTCAGTTCCGGCTCGAACACGCCGATAGCTCTTGGGTGTTGTTGCGCATCGGTTCGAAACCGAACCACCGTTCATGGTCCCGTGCCCACGGACGGCCAACAACCTCCTCACGTCTGCAGAGTCGACTCTCCGTCATGAGCGACGTCGATCGGCTGACCGGTCAGCGCAAGAGCGGGATTGCACCCGGCGATGCTGCACGGGGGCGCCCCGCGGCCATCTCGAAGTCGTGGGTCGGCGGGGCCATCACGGCGTTTGCGCTGGGTTCGTTGGCCGCCGTCTGGACCGCCCTCCCGGGCACCCAGGGAAGCGAGGCGACGGTCCGGCCGGTGCAGCCGCTCCCCCTCACCCTCGCCCTCCGCTCGCCCGGGACGACAGTTTCCTGGAAGGTCCGTGCCGCCGGGCCGGCGCTCGTCCTCGGCGACGAGTTGGACGCCACCACCGAGCCGGTCGCGGGGCCCGCTCTGATCACCGACGATGCATCACAACGCCTCACGCTCGGCGGTTCGGAGCGCACGCTCGACAGGTACGCCTCCACCGTGACGGTCCCGCTGGCGCGCCCGCTTCCGCTCTTCCGGGAGTCCGACACGCCCGTGGTCGTGCCTCCGGAGGGACTGGTCGTGACCCCCGCCGTCCCGATACTGCCGAGCCCGACCACGGCTCTGCCGTCAGGCCCTACGCCGACGACGGCGACCCGCTCCAGTGCAACACCCACCACGACCAAGCCCAAGAAGCCGCGTCCCGACAGGCCCACGACGACCACCCAGGTCCCGAACCTCGTCCCGTCCGTGGTTCCACCGGAAGGGCTGGTGGTCCCGGCTGTCGGATTCGTCCCGCAGACTCCGACCGTCGGCGCAGCCGTTCCGCCCCCGTCGAACCAACCACCGATCACGCTGCCGTCAACGACACCGGGTCGGCCCACCGGGACGATCGCCTTCGTCCCGCTCGCGCCCGCGACCGTGCCCGCCGCGCCGGCCACGGTCCTCGCGCCGCCGCCATCGACCACGGCGAGCACCGCACCCGCGGTCACGACCGCCGCGCCGACCACGACCATCGTGAGGCCGACCACGACCATCGCGAGGCCGACCACGACCATCGCAAGGCCGACCACGACCCCGGTCTTCGTGCCACTGACGCCTTCGACGGCGCCCGGGGTCACCCCGTTGCCGCCGACCCCGTCGACTTCCGAGTCCCCGACGACCGCCCCCGGACGCCTTCCCGTCGGGCCGTTCCCGACGATCGATGTTCGCCCGGTGACCGAGAGCCGGACCCCACCCCCGCTCCCCGTCGGAACCGAGACCCCGGTCCCGACGACGCCGCCGACCAGTACCGCTCCGAAGACCTACACCTTCATCGCCGCCACCGGACCTCCGCCGCCGGTGCACCCCCAGGCAGCCCTTGTGGCCGAGACGGCCAAGTCACTGCTCGGCTCGCCTTATGTGTGGGGCGGCGAAGGTCCCGGCTTCGACTGCTCCGGTCTCTCCCTCGTTGCCTGGCGCGCCGCCGGAGTGAAGCTCGTCCACCAGTCCCAGGCTCAGTTCACCGCCACGACCCGTGTGAACCTGTCCGACATCGCCATCGGTGACCTGGTGTTTTACGGCGAGCCGATCCATCATCTCGGCATCTACATCGGTGACGGCAAGATGATCGAAGCCCCGCGCGCCGGCATCAATGTCCGGATGTCGTCGATCAAACGACGCGACCTCATCGGCATCGGCCGGGTCACCGGCTGACGACCCGGCCGGACGTCCTTTCGTCGCTGGCGCCAACCGGTCGACGAGCGCGTCGAGCATGCCCGTCCGGTGCCAGTTCCGCCGTGGGCCTACGATCACGGACGCATGCGCGCCGCCACCATCACCGCCCCGACCCTCACCGTCCGCGAACACCCTGATCCCGTCCCCGGGTCGGGTGAGGTCCTGATCCGCGTCCGCGCTGCCGGCCTCAACAACGCCGACCTGCTCCAGATCGCCGGCTTCTACCCGGCGCCCCCCGGCGCTCCGTCCGACATCCCGGGCCTCGAGCTTGCCGGAGAGGTCATCGGCCTCGGGCCCGGGGCGACCAGGTTCTCGGTCGGCGACGGCGTCATGGCCGTGGTCGGCGGAGGCGGGCTGGCGGAGCTGGCGGTCGTCCACGAACGGACGCTGCTTCCCGTTCCCGCAGGCGTGTCGTGGGAGACGGCAGGAGGCTTCCCGGAGGCGTTCACCACGGCTCACGATGCACTCTTCACGCAATGCGGACTCCAGATGGGCGAACGTGTCTGCATCCACGGAGCGGCCGGCGGTGTCGGCGTGGCCGGCGTACAGCTCGCCGCCGCCACGGGAGCGACGGTCGTGGCGACGGTCCGGGACCCGGCCCGTCGGACAGCCGTCGAGGCACTCGCTCCTGGGCAGGTCACCGCCGTCGACCCGGCGGTGTTCCGCGAACACGGGCCGTTCGACGTCATCTTGGAGCTCGTCGGCGCGTCGAATCTCGCTGCCAACCTCGCTTCCCTCACGATCGGCGGTCGTATCAGCATCATCGGTGTCGGCGGCGGAGGTTCCAAGACCGAGGTCGACCTCTTGGCGATCATGACGAAACGAGCCCGGATCCACGGGTCGACGCTCCGAGCCCGCCCGCTGGAGCAGAAGGCCGACGCTGCGCGCCGTGTGGAAATCCAGGTTCTGCCCCACCTCGCCTCAGGCCGGCTTCAGGTGCCGGTGACGGCAACATTCGGCCTCGACGACGTCGCTGCTGCGTACGACCGATTCCGAGAGGGCCTCAAGTTCGGCAAGATCATCGTGGTGCCGTGAGCCATCCGGCAAGCCGGCCGACCCTGCCGTGGATCTGATCGCCTTCGCGGCGACCACACCCGACCGCGACCGATTCTTCGGTCCGGGCCTCATCGGCCTCGCCGTGGCCGCCGTTGTCGTCCTCGGGCATGGCGTTCGGTTCCGCCGGCGCGTCACCTCTCCGCCGGTCGACCTCGCCGGCTGGTTCGCGAGATGGCAGGTCCAGCACAACGCTCCCGACGTCGACCCCGCGGCGACACGGGTTCTTCGGGTCTTTCTCACGTTGACCTACCGACTCGCCCGACCTCTGGCCGGCTTGGGCATATCCCCGACCTCCGTGACGTTCGCCGGGCTCTGGCTCGCCGCCCTCGTACCCGTCACGGCGATGCGCCTACCCGTGCTCGCGGCAGCGATCTGCGCGGTGAGTTCGGTCGTCGACGGCGTCGACGGTGCCGTGGCCGGCCTCACCGGGCGCGCCACCAGGTCCGGGTTCGTCCTCGACTCCGTTGTCGACCGACTCGCCGAGGCCGCATTCTTCCTCGCACTGGTCGCCGTCGGCGCCCACCCGTGGGCCGCGATCGCCGGGTGGGCGGGCGTGGTGCTCCTCGAATACACCCGGGCGCGGGCAGGCAACGCCGGACTCGGCGAGATTGGGATCGTCACGATCGCGGAACGCCCGACGCGGGTGCTGTGCGTCGTGTTCGGCCTCATCGGCGCAGGACTCCAACCGGATCGCGCCACCGCGGTGACGACGATCGCCGGGCTGCTGGCCGCCGGCACCGCCGTCGTGGGCATCGGACAACTCGCCCGGCATCTGCACCATCGCTTCGAGGACCAGGACGAGGACGCCCGCTGAGACCGAGATCGGTCCGGCGCCCCCACGCAAAGACGGCCGGTCGCAGCCCCCCAGCAGCGACCGACCGCCGACTTCACCGAGGAGAACGCCTCTGGTCCCCGGACTTTGCGTCGTAGCCGAAATGTATCGCCTTTTCCACCGCGCTCAGCGTCTTCTCCCGTGTTGGGCGGACCGGCCCGAGAGCGATCGTCGCCCGAGTCGTTCGGTGGAAGGTCAAGGTTCACGCGAGAAAGCCAGGAACACCCGTCGGCGAGCGGCGATACTGGAAGCACGCCGGTTGCCCCGAACCGACCTGGAGGATGTCCGCGTGCTACGCCACCGTTGTTGTCGATCACCGAAGAACGCCGTGTTGCTGCTTGCGGCCGCCACGACACTCGTCGTCGCGTCGCTCGCCGCTCCGGCCCACGCCGATCCGAAGCCCGGATCATCCGGCCGACCCGCCGGACCCACCCTCGCAACCCCACGCCCTTCGGCGACCACGCCGGCCAAATCGACGGCGAAGGCTCCGACGCCGAAACGGAGCACTGCTGCGAACAGCGGCATCGGTTCGGGGGCTCGTGGAGCGGTGGTGCTCGAAGTACAGAGCCTCTTGCAGGCGGCGCGCTACGACATCAACGTGGCCGACGGCAGCTTCGGCGACCAGACGTTCCACGCGGTGATGGCGTTCCAGAAAGCCAACGGACTCGCCCGCACGGGCCGCGTCGGGTCCCAGACCCTCGATGCCCTGCGGGCCGGGCTGACACCTCCGCCGATCATGCAGGACGGAGGACCCGACCGGATCGAGGTGTCGCTGCCGAAGCAGTACCTCGCCTTGTACCGGGGTGGTGAGCTCGTGCGCATCCTGTCCATCTCGACCGGCGACGGCAGACCATTCTGCACCCTTGACCCGGAGACCGGCGAGACGGCGTGCGACAAGGCGATCACCCCACCCGGCTCGTTCCGGATCACGCGTCGAGTCATCGGCTGGCGGGAATCGAAGCTGGGCCTCATGTATAACCCGCTCTACTTCAACGGCGGGATCGCCGTCCATGGCGCCCCCTCGGTGCCCGGTCGCCCGGCGTCGCACGGCTGCGTGCGGATCCCCATGGTGTCGGCCGACTACCTCCCCACGGTCGTCCCGAATGGCATGCCGGTGTACGTCTCCGACGGCGTGACCCCGCTCCGCGTCATCTCCTCGAAGATCGCTCCCGGCGATGCCCTCCCGGGCAGCGACCCGGCGGCCACGCTCGCCCCAACGACGACGCTCGCGCCCGGCACCCCCACGACGACCTCGGTGACCCCCACGACGACCTCGGTGACCACCACGACGCCATCCGGGGTTCCGGGCCAGACGACGACAGCACCCGGGCCGACGACCACGGTGGGGTCGACGCCGGCGCCGACGACCACCACCCCGGCGCCCACCTTTGTCCGCCCGCTGACCACCACGACCGTCGCCGGCTCCCCCCTCTGACGGCACTCACCGTCGGAGGCGGAGCCGTTCTCGGGAAGCTACAGGTCGGCGAAGGGATCGGCGTGGTCAGCGGCCACCGGCTCGATCCCGGCGAGCGCGAAGTACGGCTCGTAGCCCGTCGTCTCCAGTTCGAGCGCAAGTTCCGGCCCACCCGAGTGAACGATCTTGCCGCCGACGAAGATGTGCACCACATCTGGCGTGAGTTCGGTGAGGAGGCGCTGGTAGTGGGTGATGGCGATCACGGACATGCCGCGTTCGGCCGTCGCTTCCTTCACCCGTCGGCTGACGGCTCGGAGCGCGTCGACATCGAGCCCGGAATCGACCTCGTCGAGAATGGCCACCGCGGGACGCAGCACACCGAGCTGGATCGTTTCGTTGCGCTTCTTCTCGCCGCCGGAGAGATCGACATTGAGCGCCCGCTGGAGAAAGGCCACGTCGAAACCGATGCGACCGGCCTCCTCCTCCATCAGTGCCGTCACGTTGTCGGCGTCGTCGTCGCGTCCTGCGGCACGCAGCGCCGCCGCGAGCATGTCGGAAGGCTGCACGCCCGGAACCTCGGTCGGGTACTGCATGCCGAGGAAGATGCCTGCCTGCACTCGCTCCCAGGTGGGAAGGCCGAGCAGTTCGAGCCCGTTGAGGACCGCCGACCCGCTGATGTCCTGGTAGCCGGGACGGCCGAGCAACACGTGGCCGAGGGTGGACTTGCCCGATCCGTTGGGACCCATCACCGCGTGGACCTCGCCGTCGGGCACCACCAGGTCCACGCCGCGGAGGATCTCACGGCCGGGGATGGAGGCCTTCAGGTTGGTGATGGAAAGCGTCATGACGGGGAACCTTCAACGGCCGGGTCGAGCGTGAGGAACACGTCGTCACCCAGCGTCTCGATGTGATGGACGGGTACGGGCTGGGTGGCCGGGAACGACTGGGGCTCGCCCGTGGTCAGCGAGAACGCGCTGCCGTGTTTCGGGCACTCGAGCTCGAGCTCGTCCTCCCAGAGCGTGCCGCCGGTCAACGACACGTTGGCATGGCTGCAGCGATCCCCGATGGCGTAGAGGGTTTCGCCGATCCGGATGACCGCGACGGCGTGAACGGCACCGGCGGTGCCCGGCACCTCGATCCGGGTGATCGACGACGGGGCGAAGTCGGCCGGCGCTCCGATGCGGTGGCGGCCCATCAGCTCGTCCGCCGGGAGAGGGCGCGGCGATCGAACTTGTCACCCACGGCAGCGACGAGCTCCGCCCGGAGCGCGTCGTCGGGAACCCGGTTGAGGAGCTCGGCGAAGAACCCGAGCACGATGAGCCGTTCCGCCTCGCTCGGTGGGACCCCTCGGCTCTCCAGGTAGTAGCGGTGGTCCCCATCGATCGGACCGACTGCGGACGCGTGCGAGCATTTCACGTCGTTGTTCTCGATCTCGAGGTTCGGGACGGATTCCGCCGAGGACTCGGGTGAGAGCAGCAGGTTGCGGTTCGTCTGGTGGGCAACCGTGCCTCGCGCGTCCTTGGCGATGTGGATGAGACCGGAATAGACGGACCGGGCGCGATCGTCGACCGCGCCCGTGAAGAGCAGGTCCGACGTGGTCCGAGGCGCGAGGTGATCCTGCCGGGTCCGGAAGTCGTGGACCTGATCGTCACCGGCGAAATAGACCGCGAGCAACTCGTTGTGGGCTCCACGGTCGGTTGCCCGCGCCGTGGTCTCGAGACGGGCATACGCGCCGCCGAGGGCGACGGCCACCGACGACAGGGTGGCGTCGCGTCGCGTGGTGGCCACGAGCGAACCGACGAACCAATCGTTGTCGTCGACGAGTTGGACCGACGCATGACGAAGACGGGATCCGTCGGCGAGGTCGAGCACCGTTGTTCCCACCAGGAGCGCAGGCTCGCGAACCGACACGTCCGACCGGAACTCCTCGATGACCGTCGCACTGCTGTTCACCCCGAGCACCACCCGTACGGACGTGCCCGCGGTACCTGCTGCAGTGAGCATCGTGGTGATCCGGATGGGCTCGGTGAGCTCCGCGTTCGCCGGCACCCGGATCACGATCCGTGACGCGGTGTGGGCCACGCCCAGTGCTTCGAAGTACTCCGGATCTTCGGCGATCTCGGTGTCGGCCTCGACCCGGACACCACCTGCGGTGGCCGACTTCGGTAGGTCGACGGTCGACGAGACCACCACGGACGGATCGTTCGCCGTCGAAAACCTTGACGCCTGGAAACGGTCGATCCCGCTGTATCTCCAGAGCTCCTCGGCCTCGGACGGCGGAGTGGAACGGGCCAGGTCGGCGACACCCTGACGGCGAAGCTCGAGGGCGCGCTCGGGATCGAGCACGGGCACAGAGACAGGATCCGCGGACAGAAGACAACTCCTTGCAGGGGGATGACCAGTGTACCGGCGCGGTTCCGTTTGCGATGCGCGACTCCGACACGACGACGACCGTCATCTCCGGCTCAAGGGTGAGCGCCCGTTCGCCGATGCAAGCATCAGAACCACTGGGAGGCAACCAATGTTCGGTGACGCACAGACAGTTTCGGACGAGGACAACGAGCGGGCGTACCGCTCGTTCGACGCGCCCACGGGACGGACGACACCCCCGTCGCCCGACGACCTGGGCCTCCCCATTGCGCCCTCGTGGGGCCACGGCTGGGCACCCACGGCCGCCGAGGTGATCGAACCGAGCGGGTGGGACCTTCCCGAGCCCGTGCGGACCGATCCGACGGCTCCGGAGGTCGGAGGTTTCGCCGGCTGGGGTGGACTCTCGTCGACCGACCAGGCACCGGTCACGCAGGACCTGACCGGCTGGGACAGCCCGTTCGACGCAGTCGTGGCCGAAGCGGCCGACGCGCCGTGGGATCTGGATCCGGCCGCCGAGACACCAGTGTGGGGAATCGAAGCCGCCGAGACACCGGCGTGGCCGTCTCTGCCGAACCCTCCGTCGAGTGCCGCATCCGCCTGGGCGCCGGGAACACTCTCCGTTCCTCTCGAGGAGGATCCCGGCGCGGCGGTCAACCACGCCGCGAACGCAACCGTCGTCGCAGCCGCTCCCCACCCTGAGGAGACTTCGACGTCGTTCGCGCCGCCGCCGACGATGAGCAGTTGGACCACGAGCACTGTCGCCACTCCAACGGAGCGCGACTCATCGGACCGAGAAGTGTCGGTCGACGAGGCAGCTGGCCTGTCCTACTCCGGCGTTCCGTTCCACGAACTGGCTGCGGCCCTCGCCGCGTCGGAACCCACCCCCGTCGCGGAGCCCATCCCGGCGGTCGCTCCGGCGACCCTGAACGCCGCGGCGGCCGCAGATCCTTCCATGGGCGTGACGAACACTCCCCCGAAGCGCCGCGGTCGGCTTGCCGCCCGATCGGCACAGCGGAACACGGCGCCCGTCGAGGTCGAGACGGACGTCGTGGCTCAGATGATTCCCTCCGCCGAACCTGCCGCGGACATCTCCGATGAGGCCGCACGCGCCGAGCCGGTCGACATGGACGCGGAGGCGCCGCTTGCCATGCCCACGGTGGGCGAGCACCTCGTCGCGGGCGCGGAGACCGATGAGGTCCCGGTGTCCGAGTCGTCCGAGGACAGCGCCGGAACCGACGAGATCGCCGAGTTGGGTCGAAGCCGGGGCTTCTTCGCCAAGCGGGACCCACGGGAGACCGCCTCACCGTCCCGGGAAACGCCGAAGGTCCTTCGGATCGCGGCCGTGGTGTCTCTCCTGATCGGTCTCGGTCTGTTCGGGTACAGCGTGCTGACCAGTCGGTCGTCGGACACCAAGCCGAGCGTCGCCACGACGACTCCGGCTCCCGTTGCCCCCGTTGCCCCCGGTGCCGAGGCACCGGGGACGGCTCCGGTAACCGTTGCGTCGCTGCCGGCCGCCCCGATCGGCGAGGCCGGAACGGTCACGGAACTGTCTCCGGACCCGATCTTCGGAGGAGCACCGACGACACCTTCGGCGCCGACCTCCGTCGAAGATCCGATCTTCGGAGCAGATCGGGCTGCTGCGTCGAGGACTCCGGCCGATTCGGCTGCCGCCGCGGACCCGCTCTTCGGGACACCGCCTGCACCTCCTACGCCTGACGGAAAAGCGACCGGCTCGGGCGAGCTCAACTTCGATCAGCCCGCCACTGCGGGGCGCTGAACGGTCTCCCGCGGGCTGCTGCCCTCACGCAGTGACCGTAATCACTTCTGAATACCCCTTCAGTTCCGTCGGCTGTCTGCCGATGGACGAGGTCATGACGGTGCAGCACCAGCTGATTCGACGCCCACGACCCGGACGGCCGGTCTTCTGGCCGCGGCGTGCGCGCGTTCTGATGGCCGTGGCGACGGTAATGGGTAGCCCTGTCCTGCTTGGGAGGGCACAAGAGGCCGACGCCGCAACTCCGACGCCGGAACCGGTCCGAGCAGCGGCGGCCCGCAAGGAGATCCCCCGCATCGGGGCCGGGCCGACGACCAGCACCCCGTCGAAGCCGGTCGCGGTTGGCCGAGGATCGGTAAGCCCCGACATGCTGCTGGCCAATCCCCGCGTGACCTTGGGGGTGAACGCCCGGTCCGATCTCCGCAACGGACTCGTCGAAGCCCGCCTGGTTTCGCTGCTCGGGCGGCTCACCGAGACGTATCAGATCGAGATCTCGGTCTTCTCGACGGGACACGACCGTTTCGTGAAGGGCACGAGCCGGGTGTCGAACCACGTGTACGGACGTGCTGCCGACATCACGGTCGTCAACGGCGCCGAGGTATCGACCGCCAATGAGGCCGCTCGGGCCCTGTCGCTGTTCCTCTTGACCGTCGATCCGGCGATTCGTCCGACCGAGATCGGCGGCCCCTGGGACATCGATGACACCGAAGGTGTGGGATTCACCGACTCGGGCCACCTCGCCCATCTCCACGTCGGCTTCGACGCCTAGTGGTGTGTCGCCGAGAGCGCGGCGCCGACAGTTTCCTGGGCAGCGGCGCCGAACGACTCAGCCGATCGACCCTTCCATCTGGAGTTCGACGAGGCGGCTCCATTCGACGGCGAACTCCATCGGCAGGGTCCGGGTGACCGGCTCCATGAAGCCGTTCACGACCATCGCCGTGGCTTGCTCCTTGGAGAGGCCACGTGATTGGAGATAGAAGAGCTGGTCGTCTCCGACCTTCGAGACGGTGGCCTCATGGCCGATCTCTGCCTGCATGACGCCGGGATTGCGCTCGATGTAGGGATAGGTGTCGGAGCGGCTCTCGTCGTCGAGGATGAGCGCGTCGCACTGCACGTGCGACTTGACCCGTTCGGCTCCTTCTTCGACCCGAACCAGCCCGCGGTACGACGTACGTCCGCCATCCTTGGAGATCGACTTCGAGATGACCTGCGAGGTGGTCTCCGGTGCAGCGTGGACCATCTTCGCACCCGTGTCCTGGTGCTGGCCGGCGCCCGCATAGGCGACGGAGAGCACCTCGCCGTGCGCCTTCGGTCCCATGAGGTAGATAGCCGGATACTTCATGGTGAGACGGGAGCCGATGTTGCCGTCGATCCAACTGACGCGCGCTTCTGCTTCGGCGCGTGCCCGCTTGGTGACGAGGTTGAACACGTTGTTCGACCAGTTCTGGATGGTCGAGTACGTGATGTGCGCTCCTTCGAGCGCGATCAGTTCGACCACGGCGGAGTGCAGCGAGTCCGAGGTGTAGACCGGCGCTGAGCATCCTTCGATGTAGTGCACCTTCGAACCCTTGTCCGCGATGATAAGCGTACGTTCGAACTGGCCCATGTTCTCTTTGTTGATGCGGAAGTACGCCTGTAGCGGCATCTCCACCGTGGTGTTCTCGGGCACGTAGATGAACGATCCACCGGACCAGACCGCACTGTTCAGCGCGCTGAACTTGTTGTCGGCCGTGGGGATCACGGTCGAGAAATAGCGCTTGACGAGCTCGGGGTACTCCCGGAGCGCAGTGTCCATGTCGCAGAAGATCACGCCCTGGGCCTCGAGGTCTTCGCGGTTGCGGTGGAACACGACTTCGCTCTCGTACTGCGCGGTGACGCCGGCGAGGTACTTCTGCTCCGCCTCGGGGATGCCCAGCTTCTCGTAGGTAAGCCGCACAGCCTCAGGCAGCGCGTCCCACGAGTCGACCTGACCGTCCATCGGCTTGACGTAGTAGTAGATGTCGTCGAAGAAGATCTCCGACATGTCGCCGCCCCACGAAGGCATGGGCTTCTTGTGGAAGACGTCGAGGGCACGCAGGCGGAACTTGCGCATCCAGTCCGGCTCGCCCTTCATCCACGACATTTCTTCCACGATGTCCTTGGTGAGGCCACGCTTCGGCGTGAAGGTGTAGCTGTCGACGTCGTCGGCCCAGCCGAGCTTGTACTTGCCGAGATCGAGATCGGAGACGGTCGTGCTCATGGGGCTCCTCAGGGAGTGCTAGCGGTAATTTCCACTACCGCCATAGTAACAATTGCCCACCGCTACGCACCCGATATCACGCAACGCCCGATTCAACCACTCTGTGCGCTCGACCTCCGGAGCAGTTACACTCTACGCATTCAGTTCTGAGGGACCGCTCAGTGGACGCGACCGAGACAGACCACCCGAAGCCGGCCGAAAGCCACCACGACGAAGCCGCGCCGGGCCCGGTATCGGCGGCGACCGCGCCGGCCCGGTCGCCGCTCGCCCCTCATGCGCACGGGCGCCGGTCTCGTCGCGCCGATCGCGCGGCGCACATCCAGCGCACGCAGGTCGCGGCGCCCCCGCCCGAACCCGCCCGCGACCGTGGCGTCGTCATCGTCCCGATCGGGCCGGACCTCCGCTCGACTCCAGAACTGCCCGAAGACCCGTTTCCTCCGCCGGCCGCGATCGACCACCCTCCGGGCCACCCGAGGACACCGGCCGGCGGCTTCACGCCACTCTGGCAACGAGATGAATCCGAACCCGCCGGGCCCCCACCCCGTCACCTGCGGCGCCGAGTGGCCCTCGGCGTCCTGGCGATCGCCGTCGCGGCCGCGATCGTGGCGCTGGGACTGACCCGCGGCGACGATGACGATGACCGACCATCCACCATCGGCAGCGAAGTCGCGAGCTCCACAACGGCCACCTCCTCGGTCGCCCCGGTGGCCGCGCTCGAACCGCTCGCTGCCACGGTGCTGGCGGGCGGACCCGATCCCCTCGGCAACGGTGGCGACGCGGATCGTGCACTGCTGCGTCGGCCGACGGCCGTGGCGCGCATCCCCGCCGGACTCGTCGTCGCCGACGCCGGGGTGCTGCGCCTCGTACGCCCCGACGGGCGGATCGAGGGTGTCGACGTCGCCGGTCTTCCCGCCAACTCGCGCATCGACCACCTCGCCGCGCTCACCAACGGCCGGATCCTCGCCGTCGACGAATACACGAACCGCTTTGCGGTGATCGACGGCATCGGATCGTCCACGGTCACCGCGACGCCGGTCCCGGCCGACGGCATCGTTTCCCCGGTCTCGGTCGTCGGCGACGGCAGCGGCGGCGCGCTCGTGGCAGATCCGGGATCGGGCTCGGTGTGGCGCTGGGAGCCCGACGCGGCACCCGTCCAACTGCTCGGATCCCTCCTCGCCCCGGTCAGCGTCGCCGCCCTCGACGACGGACGCGTACTGGTCACGGACCGAGGAAGCGGTCTGGTCATCCGCATCGATGGACCGGGGCAGGCAGCGGTGATCGCCGCCGAAACGTCGATCGTGGCTCGTGTCGCAGGCTCCCCGGTGGCGCTGCGTTCGACACCCATCGCCGCGGTCGCCGACGGCATCGACGGTGTCCAGGTGCTCACGCTCGACGGAGCAGTGACTCGGCTTCCGCTCCGACCGTTCGCCACCGACCGGGCTTCGCTCATTGCCGAGTTCCTCAGCGGCGCGGCGACCTTGGTGGCCGACGGTCAATCGACGCTCATCGTCGCGACGGGCGAACGCCGTCTGCTGCAGCTCGTCGCTGACCAGCCCGGACGGGCGGTTCTCTCCACGGTGTCGGGCGATGCCCGATGGCCGCGTTTCAACCCAGACTCCTTGCTGGCCCGCGACGTCGCGCTGATCGACCCCGCGGGTGTGGCGGTACGTCCCGATGGGGCGATCGTCGTGGCCGACCGCGGCGCCAATTGCATCTGGGCCCTCGACGCCGACGGTTCGGCCTCACGGATCGCCGGAACGGGATCCTGGGGCAACGCGGTCGACAACGCCGAAGCCGCTACGTCATCGATCGCGTCGCCGACCGATGTCGTCGTGCGAACCGACGGCACCGTCGTCTTCACCGAGCCGGCGTTCGGCCGGATCCGTGAGGTCCGGCCCGACGGCTCGCTTCGCACCGTCGCCGCGCCGAAGATCGCCGAGCCCGATCTGACCCTGTTCTCCCCCGGACCGCTCGCGGTCGACGGCCGAGGACTCCTCGTGGCCGGCGACCGTTTCGCCGGCGGGATGTGGGCGGTGACGGCTACGGGGGTGCGGCCGATCCCCGACGCAACCCCCGCGACGAAATACTCGTTCGCCGCGACCGAGCGTGGGGGCGCCGTCGTCGCCGTCGATCCGTTCGGCACGGCAGTCCGGATCGAGAACGGGGCGGTGTCCGCTCGTGCCAGCGGTCTCGTCGCCGCCGATGACATCGTGCTCAGCGGAACCTCGGACGGAACCAACATCGTCGTCGCCGTCGTTGATGGAAAGACTCCCGGCGTGCGCAACGCGCAGCGTTCCGACGACTTCCCGGTCATCTCGCGGTCGGCGTTCGACGGCTTCGGGGGTGCGCGCACCGCGGCAATGGCCTCCTTCGACGGATCCCTCATCCTTGCCAACAGCGGGCTGCGGGCGTCGGTCGTCGAAGCCGCCGCAGGGGTCGAAGTGCCCATCACCTCCTCGTCGTTGGGCGCCGATGGCGGACGGGCGAACGAGACATCACTGTCCGATCCGGTGGCCCTGGACGTCACGCGCGACGGCACGGTGATCATCGCCGATCGGGGTGGGGGACGGGTTCGATTCCTGCGTTCCGGGCAGCTCGGAACCCTTGCCGGCAACGGCAGCGTGAGCCCGCACAACGACCCGAGAGCGAATGCATTCGCACAGTCGCTCGCTGATCTCCGGGATGCCCAGGTGGATCGCGACGGCACCATCCGCGTGATCGACGGTCCTCGCGTCCTCGCGATCGATGGCGCGGGTCTCGTCACCCAGACGACGCTGCAGGATCCCGCTGGGGATGCAGTGAAGGCCCGGTCGATCGACGAAGGACCGGACGGAGCCCTCCTGGCAGTCGCCGACGACGGGCGTCTCCTTCGCATCGACGCCACAGGGTCCACGATCCTGACGACCGCACCCGCCCTGGCGAAGGTACGTGTGCAGACGAATGGCTCGATCTGGGGCGTCACGAACGCCGGTCGCATCGTCCGCCTTGTCGGCGATCGGCTCGTGCCCGTCGACACTCCGCGTGACCTTCCGGTGATCGCCAGCGACGAACGCGACGGACGACTCGCGATCGTCGGTCGGGACGGGACAGTGGCCATCAGGAAACAAGGCAAGTGGCTACGCCTCACCCTGACGACTCCCCCGACGCCGGATCGTCGGACCAACCGGCCTCCCGCTCCGCGGCCGACGGATATCGCCGTGCTTCCCGACGGTGGCATCGTCGTCGCCGACGCCGGGCGAGACTCGCTTCTCGTCTATCGGGAGTCTGCGAGCTCGTAGCGTCGACGATTGCCGACGCAGACGGCGCCCGGCCGTCAGTCGATTCGCCGCAGATTGGCCTTGAAATGCCTCCCGTTCTCCACGTAGGAGGCGGACGATTTCGCAATCAGATCGGCTGACGCGGCATTCTCCCGGATCTTCGCGGGCACCCCGAGGGCCATAGCTCCGCTCGGCACCTCCATATCGTTCGTCACGACGGCATTGGACCCGACCAGCGCACCGCTGCGCACGATCGCCCGATGCAAGACGATCGAGGCGTTGCCAACCAGCGATCCGGACTCGATCGTGCAACCCTCGAGGTGGACCTGATGCCCGACGACGCAATCGTCGCCGACGATGGTCGGCCACATGGGGGTCGTGTGCAGCACCGCCCCGTCCTGGATCGATGTCCGGGCGCCGATCCGTATGAAGCCATGGTCGCCACGGAGCACGGCGCATGGCCAGATGCTCGACTCGGCGCCGATCTCGACGTTGCCGATGATCACGGCGTCGGGATGGACGAACGCGCTCGGATCGATCGAGGGCGTGAGGTCTCCAAGGGCGTAAATCGGCATGCATGTGTTGTAGTCGACGCCGTCGACTACAACAGAACCGGAGGACGGGTGCGTTCGATGCGACATCCGCCGGCCCGGCGTCGGCCCTAGCCTCGGACCATGTCGTCGGACCCCTCCCCCCACTCCGCCCCGCGTGCGCCACAGCGTCCCGTCACCTCAACGCTGCACGGCGAGGAACGCGTCGACCCGTATGCGTGGTTACGGAACCGCGAAGACCCCGAGGTTCTCGCTCATCTCGAGGCGGAGAACGAGTACACCGCGGAAACACTCGCGCCGCTCGCCGCGCTGCGCGAGTCGATCTTCTCGGAGATGAAGGCGCGCATCCAGGAGACGGACCTTTCGCTGCCCACCCGAAAAGGTACGTGGTCGTATTATTCGCGAACCGTCGAGGGCAAGAGCTATCCGATCCACTGCCGTCGACCAACAACATCGGTCGCGGCCGACCCTGACGACTCAACCGACGAGGAGGTCCTACTCGATCAGAACGTCCTCGCCGAGGGCCATGCGTACTTCTCCCTGGGAACGTTCGAGGTGACCGTCGACCACCGGCTGCTCGCCTACGCCGTCGACACCGCCGGCGACGAGGTCTACGAATTGCGCTTTCGTGATCTGACGACGGGCGTGGACCTGGACGATGTCGTCGCCGAGACCTCGGCCGGAGTTGCGTGGTCGGCCGACGGATCATCGGTGCTCTACCTCGTTCTCGACGACGCCATGCGACCCTTCCAGGTGTGGCGTCACCGCATGGGTTCATCGAATGACGACGAACTCATCTACGAGGAGACGGACGAACGCTTCTACTGCGGCGTGAGCATGAGTGCGACGGATGAGTATATCTTCCTGGTGATCGGCAGCCAGGTCACCACCGAGACGCGCGTCGCTCGAGCCGACCACGTCAACGCCGGGTTCGTCATATTCCGCGAGCGTGAGCAGGGTTGCGAGTACGCCATCGATCACCACCGGAGCGTGAACGGCGGCGACCGGTTCTTCGTGGTCACCAACGACGGCGCCGAGAACTTCCGATTGTGCGCCGCCACCGGTCCGGGCGACCCGTGGGTCCCTTTCGCGGCCGAGTGGGAGACCGATGACGAACTCACCCAGCGCGGCGAAGACGTCAAGCGTCGGCCGAAGATCGAGGGCATCGAGGTGTTCCGCCACCACATCGCCCTTCACGAACGCGTCGAGGGCCTCGAACGGCTCCGTGTGCTCACACTGGGCGACGACGGATCGTGGGTCGGCGAACGTATCGTCGCCCATGACGAACCGGTGCACAGCGTCTGGCCGGTCTCGAACGCCGATGTCGACGCGCCGTTCCTGCGGTTCGGGTACTCGTCGCTCACCACACCTCCGAGCGTCTTCGACTTCGACCTCACGACGGGCGAGCGGTTGCTCCGCAAACGGCAGCCGGTTCTCGGCGACTTCGATCCGACGCGCTACGTCACCGAACGACGTCTCGTCGCTGCAGCCGACGGTACGCACGTGCCCATGTCGATCGTCCGGCATCGGGACACTCCCGTTGACGGAACGGCGCCCGGACTGCTCTACGGCTACGGCTCCTACGAGATCTCATCGGACCCGACCTTCTCGACCATGCGGCTCTCACTGCTCGACCGCGGGTTCGTCTTCGCCATCGCCCACGTCCGTGGCGGTGGCGAGCTCGGGCGCCGGTGGTACCTCGACGGGAAGTTCCTGGCAAAGAAGAACACGTTCACCGATTTCGTCGACTGCGCGAGGTCCCTCAGCGCCGAGGGTGACATTGCACCGGGCCGCCTTGTGTCGTGGGGCGGGAGTGCCGGCGGGCTGCTTGTGGGGGCGTCGATGAACATCGCACCGGAGGTCTTCGCCGGAGTCATCGCCGAGGTCCCCTTCGTCGACGTCGTCAACACAATGCTCGACGAGTCGCTCCCTCTGACGGCGATCGAGTGGGAGGAGTGGGGAAACCCGACGGATGCGGAGTACTACGCGTACATGAAGTCCTACGCGCCGTATGAGAACGTCCGGCCGGTGCCGTATCCGGCCGTTCTGGCGACCGCCGGACTGAACGATCCGCGGGTCGGGTTCTGGGAGCCGGCGAAGTGGGTGCAGCGCCTCCGTTCTGTGACCACGGGCGATCGCCCCATCCTGCTCAAGACGGAGCTCGGGGCCGGACACGGTGGACCGTCGGGTCGGTACGACGCCTGGCGAGACACCGCCTTCGTCATGGCCTTCGCCTGCTGGTGTGTCGGCCTGGCCTGATCGGCCGGACCATCGGGAGAGAAGTTGCCCCTCCGCCCACTGGCGCTGCGCCGCTCGCTTCGCTCGACTGCTCGCGGTGAGAGTCTCCGGGCGCGTTGGGGAGAGAGGTTGCTGCGCCACCCACTGGCGCTGCGCCGCTCGCTTCGCTCGACTGCTCGCCGTGAGAGTCTCCCGTGCGCGTTGGGGAGAGAGGTACTGCGCGGAACCGGGTTTCGCACGTACCGTGGCAGGTTGTTCCTTGGTGCCACGGCGCGCGGTCGCGATCGCGAGTTCTTCGCGGTGACGAACCGAAAGCGCTCAAGCGCAGGCTCACGGCTGACGATGCGTTCACAACTCCAATGGGTATCGACCATGAACGAGCCAGAGGAAAGGGCCGCAGATGAGCGCAACGATCGGGTCGACCAGACCCACCGATGACACCGACCAGGGCCGGATGAGGCGCGGCGAGTCGTCGTCTGAACGCGAAGAAGTGACCGGTGCCGACACGACATCGAACGCGGACTCGGGTCAGCGCACGCGGGTCGCGACCATCGATCTCTCGGGCCTCGGTCCCTCGATCTCGCTTGGCGACGGGGCGACCTCGGCCGAGCGGATCCGGCTCCAACTCGGGGCACGAACTGCGCACCTCATCACATCCATGCATCCCCTCATCGACAAGATCGCCGCAATCGAGCTGACCGGGGTGTCAGCACTGGGGGACTCCGACGAGTTCGCTGCGTGGCTGGGCGATCTGACCGACGTGCAATTCGTGGTGGTCGCCGATTCCGGGGAGCACGACGAACTCGCCATCACCGACGTGCGCAGCGTCGCCCGCCTCAGCACGGGAATCCGCCGCGATCACGCGCTCCGCGAACTGGCACTGCTTCTCGGGCGTCACCCGGAGGACGTGATCAACGACTTCCGTCAGCGTTCGGGATTCAACGACCTCAGCGGCCTCATCGACATCACGACCCTTACCGTCAATACGCTCGTGGTGCGCTCCGCTCGCGAATACTCCACGGAGCTCGGACTCCTCATCGATGCTCTCGGCACGATGATGATGATCCTGTCGGGCCGTGGCGAGGCCGCGGTGCTGACGACATCGCTCGAACCGGTCGAACAGCGGTGGCTGGTCGAGGCCGGCTGGCCTTTGGCGAACGGACTCGACTCCGATCTCGCCGAGATCCTCCGTGGCTCACGCTCACGAGCAGGCCGGAGCATCCCCGCGTGGGTCCGGTCCCACGGGCTATGGGGCGCGGTCGTCGGCCAGCGCACCGTGTCGATGGCCAACGTCGCCGCCCATCTGCATCGCAATCGTCTCGATCTCGGTGCCTGTATCCCGAAGAGCCGGGCCAGCGCCGACCGCGTCGGCTCCGTAGTCTCGACGGGGGTCTAACCCCCGCATCGCCGCGGATCGGTGCCCGCCGGGTGCGCCTCCCGGTGCACGCGAAGCGGCGAGAGACAACGGCACGACACTGCACCAACCACTCAGCGGTGATGGGTCGAACTCCCGTTGAGCCGCGTGTACATCGCCTTCTGAGACCTCGCCAGCCTCGTGAACTCCCCATAGAGCGATCGATACTTCGCGAAGACACGCTGGTCGGGAACGAACGTTGTCGTGGCGACCGGCGACCGCTGGAGATCGTCGATCGTCCGGTGACCCAGCGAAAGCGCGGCGAACCACGCCGCCCCTCGCACGTTCACGTCCATGGCGTCGTCGATCCGGGCGATCGACCGGCCGAAGACGTCGGCGTAGATCTGGGCCCACAGGTCGGAGGTGGCGCCGCCCCCGAACAACCGCAGACCGTTGAGCGGCTGACCGGCAAAGGATTCGGTTGCTTCGAGCAGCCAGCGTGCGTTGTAGGCAACGCCTTCGAGCACGGCGCGGATGAGATCGCTTCGCGTGGTCGAGATCGACACGTTCAGGAACGATGCCCGGAGGAAGGGATCGTCCACAGGTGTCCGCTCCCCCTTGAGCCAAGGCGTGAAGATCACCCCTCCAGCACCCGGCGCCGCATGCGCCGCGGCGGTCGTCAACGCCTCGTAGTCCTCGGGGGAGCGACCGAGACCATCATCGGCGCGCAGCACCGAGTCGCGCAGCCAGCGCAGCGACGCCCCTCCGGTTTCCTGGTTGTTGGCGATCAGGTACGAGTTCGGCGCGAATCCCGGGATCGACGCCATGCCGTACCGCACCGACGTCTTCTTGAAACTGACCGGCGCCGAGACCCATGCGCTGGTCGAGATGGCGACGTGGCCGTCGAAGGGGCCGAGGCCGCCGGTGCCGATCGCCGCCGTGTGCAGATCGGGCACGCCGCAGACGACGGGGACACCAGGGGTGGCGCCTGGGACAGCGAGGCCGAGTGCACTTGCGCGTTCCGGCAGAAGGACGCCGAGGCGCGATCCCGTCGGGCGGAGCGGCGGAAGCTGTGATGAGCGTCGGTCGGCCAGCCGCAGGAGCGCCGGATGATATGCACACGTAGCATCGGGCCGGTTGTCGGTGAGCCACGACAACACCATCGACGCGGGCGTCGCCGCAACGACGCCGGTGAGCCATGCCCCGATCAGGTCGACGGGTTCCAGGTGCACCGCTGTGCGCGAGTCGACCTCCGGTCGGCGATGACGAAGGAACTGGACGTGGCCGGTTGGATCGGCCCCCTCCTTCGACGGCGCTCCCCCGGCGAGACGCAGCCAGCTCACGATCTTCCTCGCTCCGAATCCGGCCACGCCGATGCTCCCACCGGTCAGGTTCGCCGACCACGGTGCCCCTCGACGGTCCGACCACAACAGGCAAGGACCGACCGGGGTCCCGGCGGCGTCGACCGGAATCGTCGACCCCCACTGCCCGGTGATCCCGATCCCCCGGCAGACTCCTGCCCCGACCTCTCGAACACGACGCGCGCTGGTGATCTCCCGGCAGGCCGAGACCAGGGCGTCGAACCACCCGGCGGGGTCCTGCTCGCTGCCGCCGTCCTCGGTGCGAACCGTGTCGATCGACCGGAACGCGCTGGCGAGCACCGTGCCGGCGAGGTCGACGGCGCCAACCTTCAATCCCCCGGTTCCGAGGTCGATGCCGAGGTACCAAGGGTCTGACGACGTTTCGCGCACCGGTGCATTCTGCTGAACGGCGCCGCGCCTGGGAAACTCGTCACCTCATGCGCAGTCCCTCGAAGTACCCGTTCGCGAAGTCGTGGTGGCCGGCCGTCCTCGTCGGTGCGGCGCTCATCGCACCATCGGCGGCGTCGTCCACCGCATCGGCCCAGTCCCCGGCCGGCCCCCGTCTTCCCGGCGCTGCACACGCACCGACCGTGCTGTCGCCGTCGACACCGGCTTTGCGTGCCGACGTCGTTCCGCCGTGGCCGATTCCTGCGAATGGTCAGCTGCATCGCAAGATCGCCGAAACCCGCACCGGACCGAGCCCGAAGCAGGTTGCCTTCACTCCTGACGGCACCGAACTCTGGACGCCGCTGCTCGGGGCGGTAGGGATCGACGTGTACCGGGTGCCGTCGCTGGAGAGGATCGCGCGCATCCCGCTCGGGAGCAAGGGCGGTGTCGAGGTGATCTTCAACCGTAGTGGTACGCGCGCGTACGTGTCGCAGATGCACACCGCCACCGTGTACGAGATCGACCGCGTGGCGAAACGCGTGCTGCGGGTTCTCCCGACCAAAGGCACGTGGACGAAAGTCCTCGCGCTCTCCCCCGACGAACTGTCGCTCTATGCCGCGAACTGGGTGAGCAATGACATCAGCGTGATCGATCTCGCGACAGCGACAGTCAAGGCGAAGATCCCCACAGTACGAACACCGAGAGGCCTCGTCGTCATGCCGTCGGGTGCCGAGCTCTACGTCGCCGGGTTCGAGGATGGCAACGTCGTCCGAATCGACCTCGCGACCGGATCCCAGACCGAGCTGATCAAGACCGGAGGCGCCATGCGCCATCTCACCTTCGACGAGACCGCGAACGTGCTCTACGCCGACGACATGGGCCGCGGCAATGTGATTGCGTTCGATCTCACGAAGGGGACCCATCGGGTGCTCTCGCTCACCGACTCGCATCCGAACACGATTGCGCTCAGCCCGTCGAAGCGGTTCCTCTACGTCTCCAACCGCGGGCAGAACGGCGGAGACGGGTACTACCTCCCCGGTCCCGACTGGGGATCGGTCCTCGTCATCGACACCATGACCGGCGCCGTGGTCGATGCGCTGATCGGTGGCAACCAGACGACCGGGCTCGACGTCTCTCCGGACGGTGGGTACCTCGCGTTCACCGACTTTCTCGACGGACGACTCCAGCTCTACGAGATCCCTCCAGAACCGGCGCTCGTCGCTTCGACCGGTCTGCGGTCCACGACCTACAAGGCCGAACTGCTCAAGGCGAGAAAGAGGACCAAGACGAAGTAGGCGCTCGCGGTCAGGGCCGGGCGGGCCGCCGAGCGATGACCAGGTCCTGGTGCTCGTTCACGCCCTTCTTCACGATGGCGAGGATCTCGAGTGTTGTTCCCCAACGCTGCCGCAGCGCGCCTTCGGAGTGGAAACTAGTGCGATAGAAGTCGGGGAGCCCGGCGGCCCCACCGGCACGGGAGTACACGAACCCGGAGTCCGACGCTTCCCCGTCCGATCCGTCCCACAGGTCGACCCCGTGGGTGGTGAGCAGCAACACGGCCCCGGGGGCGGCGACCCGGGCAAGCTCCATGATCCACCGGAGCTCTATCTCCTCCGGGAGATGGGTGAACACCGAGATCGCGTACACGAGGCCGAACGCGCCGTCCGGCATTGCCGTCGGCGGATCGTGCGGATTGGTGAAGAACACCGACTGCACGTGGTGGGGCGGGGAGAGATGGACCGTGCACCAGGCCACGGTCTCGGGGTCGATGTCGGAGCCGGTCAGGGCACCGCCGCCGAGTAAAGACCAGTACCGGGCCACCCGACCGCAGCCGACGCCGAAATCGAGCGTCGGCTCCCGAACCGACCCGAGCAGGTCGTGGGCATGGAGAGCGACGAGTAGGTCCATCGTGATCCGGCGCCCGAGCCACGAGAAGTTGGCAAGATCGCGGTCCCCGTGCACACGTTCGCGGAGGTCGGCGGGAGGCCACTCCCCCGCCTCCCCGTCGTGGATCCACGCGGCAATGGCCGCGGCGAGTCCCTCCGGCACACCGGCTCGTCCCTCGTGGAAGCCGTGTAGGAAGAAATGCTGGAGCCCGCTCGTCGGACCTCCAGTACCGACGGCGGCCTCGACGTCAGGGTTGGCCCGCAGGTAGGTCGCCTCGTCGAACCGCTCGAGGAGGTCGATCATCGCCGCCCGCCCTCGGTGGTGCGTGGCATGAACAACAGCACTGCTGCGTCTTCAGGCAAGCGTCACTCGTTTGTCGACGCTTCAGGCTGGCCCGTTGCCTGTGGTGCGGTAGCTCGTCGCGTCGCTGTGCCGATTGCGTCGGCTGTCGGCGCGAACTCCCGTGGTGCAACCTCACTGCCGGATGGCTCGCTCGCTTTCGAAAAGGACGTCACTGGGGTCGATTGCGGAGCTGGTGATCGATTCATCTCGGACCTCACGATTGTGGGGCAGGTCGGCGCCCCGGGTCGGGAACGCTATTCGCTCCCGGCGAGGCGGGACGCGATGTCAAGGTCGCCGTCGGTGCAACGGGCGCGTCGGCGCGCCCCGGGGCGTTGACGTACAGCCAATCGCTCCAGGCGCCGGGCCGCGATCCTGCGACGGCACGCACACGGAAACCGTACCGTCGGCCCACCGCAAGATCGCTGCTGGAGTACGGCCCGGCTGCGACAGTGATCAGGTTCGAGATCCCGGTGACCAGGTCAACACGCTCCACGTCGAACGCGCTGATGGTATTGCCCTTGGCGTCGACACAGCACCAGGCAAGCGTGAGAAGTGCCGGCTGAACCGCCGCATCGACCGTTGCCGCCACCAGAGGAGCGCCGGGCGGCTCGGCGACGACCAGCGGTGCGCTCGGGACGAAGCCCGACGACAGCAGCTCATTGCGGACGTTCACCCATCCCCGATAACTCTGACCTGGCACCAGCGAAGGAAACGTCGCCGAAAGCACACCCGTCGTCAACGGAGTGGAGCACTGCACTTGGTCGACGCCGAGACACACCTTCGCCTCGTACGAAGTCGTCCCGCCTCCGCTCCTGGACGGCGCTGCCCACGACAGCTTCAGACCGTCCTCGGGGGCCTGCGCCAGGGTAAGCGCCGTGGCCACCCCCGGAGTGAAAAGCCTGGTGACGCGTACCCGGTACTGCCCGATGCTTCCGTAGCCGGACCAGCCGGTCGACGGCGTGAGGTACGCCTCCCCCGAAACGGCTGCGAAGTAGGTTCCCGCGGCCAAACTTCCGTCGAACGATGCGCTGACTGCACCGGGCGGGTCACTGGCGGCAATGGTCCCGCCCGCCGCGGAATACAGGGCGAGGCGAGGGTCGAGATTCGCACTGCCGCTGTTCAACGTCACGTCGAGCCGCAGCCGACCGCCGGGGTGCACGATGCGGAACACATCGACGTCGGCATCGTTGTTCACCACGCCGTCGACGACGGCATTCCCGTCGTCGATGAGCGTTGCCGTGCCGATCGTGTTGCCGACGGCATCGCCGACGAGGCCGGCGCTGGCACCTATGACCGCGATGTCGTCCTCGAAGTTGTTGGCACCGGAGTATTCGCCCTTCGACCACTGGCTCGTCCGGAACCATTCAGCCGACCCCATCAGCGGCGACCAACTTCCATGTCCCTGGTAATAGGGAAGCGACGTGGTCCCGTCGTGGGAGAGCCCGAAGACATGGCCGCCTTCGTGCGAGATGATCGCGGCCGTGATCGCCGGGCTGAAGTACGACTGGAAGAACGTCCAGCCACCCGGTGTGACGGAGTCGTAGTCGTCGAAAACCCCGACGCCGGCGATTCCAGCGCAGGTGGCAGGACAGTAGAAGTTCTCGGTCGTGATGGCGATGGCCTGTCCGAACACGGTGTCAGACGGCGACGACCTGATGAGGCGGCTGGCCGGCGGCGCCTCGGTGGTCACGTCGATGTCGAACGGCGCATAGTCCTCCGCCACGGCCGACCAGGTGTCGTAGATGAAGCTGACCTCGGCGTCAGAAAACGTGTCCGCCGGATCCTCGAAGTTGAAGTTCGGCTCGTTCAGCGCCACGTCGCCGGTCCAGTAGGCGCCGGCGAGGATGTCTCGGAACTGGAGATACAGCGTCTTGTCGCTGCCGGGCCGGCTGTGCAGCGAGAACGCCTCGGCGGGCGCGGCATCCGCGCCAGGAACGACCGACCCCTGATCGCTCGCCTCGAATGCGTCGCCGCCGGCCTGGGAGACCGCGACCCGGTCGACCGGTGCTTCGACGAACACGCCGGACCCATCTTCCTTGGCCAGGAAGGACGGGTCATCGAGTATCCGGTCGACGGCCTCCGGAGCAACGCCGAGCCGTTTGGCGATCCGTGTCCTGATCGGGAACCTGGCGCGGGAGAACTCCCCGATCGGGACGAACCCCGCCGAGTGAAGACGGTCTGCGGGACCGACCACGCCCTGGCCGGCCGAGGGTCCGGCCGGGCCGACAATCACGGAGCTGATCAGCACGAGTCCGGCGGCGCCGATGGCGGCCGCCCGAGACTGGGCCGATCGTGGGACATACACCCCAGGAACGTTAGCGACCTCGGTCGGCGGAGGGGCGGACGCGAGCGCCGAGAGTGCTCATAACGCCGAGCCAGAAGTGCCTCCCCTCGGATTCGAACCGAGAACCTGCGGATTAGGAGATCACCCCGAACTCGGTCAGAACCAGTCAATACCCGCCATGAGCAGGCATTTTCCGCACGCAACCGCGTCAGCTGATACCCCTCTCGGTCATGTTCGGTCAGCACAATCACACAGGCATTAGCACCGGGCTGCTCGGTGCGAACACCGACTGACGAAAGACGTCCGTTAACCGAGACGGCTTTCCAACGACTGGCACTCATGGGCACGGCGATCGAGCGGGAGCAACGACCACCCCAAAACCGACCGGCCAAC